>NZ_JBFUIT010000011.1:0-41606 GCF_056401735.1 Luteibacter sp. P4_D7_3 | reverse complement strand
GCGGTGAACAAGGGCCAGCTCGATTCGTCGGTGAGTGGCGCCACGCGCTACTTCAAGGCGAACGGTCTGAACGACGGCAGCGACGATGCGCAAGCAACTGGCCAGTACGCAACGGCTTCGGGTTCCGGTGCTCTCGCCGGCGCTGATGGTGCCACGGCGACCGGTAGTGGTGCGGTAGCGACGGGCGTCAACGCGACAGCGACGGGTTACGGCAGCGTCGCCACGGGGCAGAACAGCGCTGCGTATGGCGCCGTTGCGCAGGCCGACGGTGCGAGTAGCACGGCCATCGGCGAGTCATCCTACGCGTCGGCGGCAAATTCGGTCGCCCTCGGTGCCGGTTCACTGGCTGACCGCGCGAACGCCGTCTCGGTAGGCAGTGCGGGTAGCGAGCGTCAGATCACCAACGTCGCCGCGGGTACCGAAACCACCGATGCGGTGAACAAGGGCCAGCTCGATGCATTGGCGGGTGGCGTAAGCGACGCCAGTCACTACTTCAAGGCGAACGGCCTCAACGACGGTAGCGACGATGCGCAGGCGGTGGGTGATTTGGCCACGGCGGCGGGGTCGGGCGCTTTCGCGTCGGGTACCGGTGCGACGGCGACAGGTGCGGGCGCCAATGCGGTGAACCAGTTCGCCACGGCGAACGGTTACGGCAGCACCGCCAGTGGCATGAACAGCGCTGCCTTCGGTGCGGGTGCACAGGCGACGGGTGCTGGCAGCGTCGCGGTCGGAGGCAATGCCGTCGATGAGGACGGTAACCCCCTTATCTCAGACAGCAATGGAAACCCCGTCGACACCGGCGCGACCAGCGCAGGCGTCGGCGGTACGGCGGTTGGCGCAAGCTCCCAGGCAGGCGGCTTCGCAGCGACCTCGGTCGGTGTCGGCGCCTACGCCAGTGGTGCACAGTCCACGGCCCTGGGTGCCGTCGCCAACGCCACCGGCGACTACGCGACGGCCGTGGGTACATCGACGACGGCTTCGGGTGCGGGCTCGGTAGCCGTCGGTGGGCCGAGCAACCTGCCGGGTGTGGGCCTGATCTATACCGGTGCGACGGGTGACAGTGCCGCCGCGTTCGGCGCGGGTGCGCAGGCCACGGCGGATTACGCCACGGCGCTCGGTGGCGTGGCCGCTGCCGAGGGCGTCGGTAGCACGGCGCTGGGTTACTTCGCCTACGCGCCGGGCGGAAATGCTACCGCGCTGGGTATCAATAGCTGGGCATCCGGTGCCAGCAGCGTCGCGGTGGGTGACTTCTCGACCGCCTTGGGCGCGAACAGCGTCGCGCTGGGTTCGAACTCGCTGGCCACCCGCGCGAATACGGTGTCGGTGGGTGATCGCGGTAGTGAACGGCAGATCACCAATGTCGCAGGGGGCGTGCAGGGTACGGATGCCGTCAACGTACAGCAGCTGAATACCCTGTCCGACAGTGTGAGCAGCGCCAGCCACTACGTATCGGCGACTGGCGCGGCCGATGGCTCGGACGATGCGAGCGCCACGGGCCAACTGGCCATCGCGACCGGGGCGGGGAGTAGCGCGAGCGGCGACCTGTCGACCGCCAACGGTGCCTTCGCCACCGCGAGCAAAGAGTCGTCGACGGCGATCGGTGCCTCGGCCAATGCCGGGGCGGCCGGTGCCACGGCCATCGGCGACAGTGCCAGGGCCCTGGGCGTCAATTCGGTCGCGCTCGGTAACGGATCGCTCGCGACGCGGGCCAACACGGTGTCGGTGGGCAGTGCGGGAAACAACCGTCAGATCACCAATGTGGCATCCGGTACGCAGACGAACGATGCGGTGAACGTCGGTCAGTTGAACACGGCACTCTCAAGCGCCTTCTCGGGCAGCTCGAACGTGGCGGGAAACGCCATGGCGATGGCCCTGGGTGGTGGCGCAACGATGGGCGCCAATGGCTTCGTCGGCCCGGTCTATCGGGTGCAGGGGGGCTCGTACGGTACGGTGGGTGGCGCGGTCGGTGCGCTGGACGGCGCCCTGACATCGCTGAACAGCCGTGTGGGCAGTCTGGAATCGAAGTCGGCAGGCGGTTCCGGCACCGGAACGACGCCGATTCGGCGTGATGCGGTCGCTGCAGCACCGGCATCGGTCAGCAGTCCGGGCGTCATGGCGGCCGCCGTCACACCGGCTGTCACATCGGCCGCCGTGGCGCCTGTCGTATCTGCTGCTGCGGCAGCGCCGCCGGTGACGGCCCAGGCCGTCGTGCCAGGGACCGGCAACGGCATCGCGATCGGTACCGGCAGCTATGCTAAAGACCCAACGGACATCGCGGTTGGCAACAACGCCAGTGTCGGCGCCGATAACGGCACGGCGGTCGGCAACGGAGCGACGGTGACGGCGGCGGCGACCAACAGCGTCGCGCTCGGCGCCGGATCGGTCGCTGACCAGGCCAACACGGTGTCGGTGGGTGCGGTGGGCGCCGAACGGCGCATCACCAACGTCGCCGCCGGCACCGCGCCCACGGACGGGGCCAATGTCGGGCAGGTGGATCAGGCCGTGGCGACTGCGAAGGCCTATTCCGACCAGGGCGATGCCGCCACCCTCAACAGCGCCAAGCAGTACACGGACCAGAAGTTCGGGGATGTCGTGAGCGGCGGGGCCTTCAACGAGTACAAGAGCCAGGTCGACCACCGCTTCAACGACCTCAACGACCGCCTGAACAAGGTAGGCGCCATGGGTGCGGCGATGTCGCAAATGGCGTTCAGCACCCAGGGTGTCAGCGGGGACAACCGGCTTGGCGTGGGCGTCGGTGGGTACAAGGGTCAAGGCGCGATGTCGGTCGGCTACTCGCGCAGCCTCAGTCCCAAGGCGACTCTCACCTTCGGCGCCGCGATCAGCGGTGGTGAGACTTCAGGAGGTGTTGGTGTAGGCATCGGCTGGTAATCAGCCCGGCGATATCCTACGAGTCAGCCCTAAGGGCGCGAAAGCCGGCGGTGACGTCGGCTTTCGCTTGTTGCGCCATGTCGCGGAACACGGGATTCACGGTCGCCGTCGACGCACGGTATGTGCTACCAATAGCGGCCCGCGCGGTCTGGATCGATCGCGTGGATCGACCGCTTTAACGGACCGTGAGGAAGGCATGTCTGCAATGACTGAGCATAGGGATATGCTGACCGGGGAACCGGGAGAAGCTCACGTCTGTGCGCACCTGGTGGCGCATGGCCGCCTTAAGGACACCGACCTCGCGCGGGCCAGGCGCCTGCATGACGAGACGCCGGAGGGTACGCTTACCTCGTTGATGGCCCGTCTTGGCCTGGTGTCGGAGCGCGATCTGGCCGATGCCTGGGCCGAATTGCTCGGTCTGACGCTGCTGGCAGCCAAAGACGCCCCGGACCTGCCCCCGGCCGATATCGAACTGTCGGTTCGCTTCCTCAAGCAGTACCACGTCATTCCCGTTCGCGAAGGCGAGGGCGGTCTGGCGCTTCTGGTTGCCGATCCCGCCGACCCGTATCCGTTGCAGGCTGTCCGGCTCGCCACGGGTCGCGACCTGCCCCTGCGGGTGGGACTGCGTTCGGAGATCGACGGACTCATCGAGCGCTATTACGGCCAGGGCCGTTCTGCCATGGGCAGCATTGTCGAGAGCCTGGATGGCAGCGCGGCCGAAGAGGACGATGTCGAGCACCTGCGCGATCTCGCCTCCGAAGCGCCGGTGATTCGCCTGGTCAACCTCATTCTCCAGCGCGCCGTGGAACAGCGGGCGTCGGACGTGCACATCGAGCCGTTTGAGAACCACCTCAAGGTCCGCTACCGCATCGATGGCGTGCTGCACGAAGTGGAAGCGCCACCGTCGAGTTCCACCGCTGCGGTTATTTCGCGCGTGAAGATCATGGCCCGTCTCAACATCGCGGAGCGGCGACTACCCCAGGACGGCCGCATTCAGCTGCGCGTGCAAGGCAAGGAGCTGGACCTGCGCGTGTCCACGGTGCCGACCAGCTTCGGCGAATCGGTGGTCATGCGTATCCTCGATCGCGAATCGATCATTTTCGACTTCGCCTCGCTGGGCTTCACCGACAACTTCCGCGATCGTTTCGTCGAAGTGCTCGACCGCCCGCACGGCATCCTGCTGGTGACCGGCCCGAMCGGCTCCGGCAAGACGACGACGCTGTACACCGCGCTGTCACAGATCAATACGCCGGACGTGAAGATCATCACGGTCGAAGATCCGGTCGAGTACCAGATCGAAGGCATCAACCAGATCCAGGTCAAGCCGCAGATCGGCCTGGACTTTACCGGTGCGCTTCGCTCCATCGTCCGACAGGATCCGGACGTCATCATGATCGGCGAAATGCGCGATCTCGAAACCTGCCGCATCGCGATCCAGTCGGCGCTGACGGGGCATCTGGTGCTGTCCACACTGCATACCAACAGCGCGTCGGGCGGCATCACGCGCCTGCTCGACATGGGTGTGGAAGATTATCTGCTTGGCTCGACCGTGAATGGCATCCTCGCCCAGCGCCTTGTTCGCCGGCTGGATCCGGAAACGGCGATCGCGTACGAGGCGCTGCCCGAGGTGATTGAACAGTTCGAGCTGCACAAGTACACCGACGAGCGGCCGATCCGCTTGTGGAAGCCCGGAACCAGTGCGACCAACCCGACCGGCTACCGCGGCCGCCGCGCGATCATGGAATTCCTCGTCATGAGTGATCCGCTTCGTCGCCTCGTGATGCAGCGTTCCGATGCCGGCGAAATCGAACGGCAGGCGCGGGCCGAGGGTATGCGCACCATGTACGAAGACGGCCTCGCCAAGGCGGTGGCCGGTGTCACCACGATCGAAGAAGTCCTTCGCGTCACCCAGGAATCCTAGGCCCTCCCATGAGCCAGTTCCGTTACCGAGCTATCAGTGCCGCCGGCGAAGCGCTCACCGGCAGGATGGAAGCTGCGTCCGTCGAAGACGTGGTTGCGCGCCTCCAGGATCAGGGCCACACGCCGTTGGAAGCCGCACCCGCCGACGGCGCGGCGAGCGGTGGCGGATTCGCGGCGTTGTTTCGCAAGGGGGTGTTCACCGGGGATCAGCTCGCCCAGTTCACTCACCAGCTCGCCACCCTGCTCAGCGCCGGCCAGCCACTGGATCGGGCGCTTGGCATCCTGCTCGACCTTCCCGAAGGCGAGCGCGCGAAGAACCTCGTCGAGCGCGTGCGTGACCGCGTCCGCGGCGGAACGACCTTGTCCACGGCACTCGACGAAGAGAACGGGGTCTTCCCGCGTCTCTATGTCAGCCTCGTGCGGGCGGGCGAAGCCGGTGGCTCGCTCGACGAAACGCTGCGCCGCCTGGCCGACTACCTGGAACGGGCACAGGCGCTCCGCGGCAGCATTATCAACGCGCTGATCTATCCCGCTTTCCTGATGGTCGGCGTGCTCGGTTCACTGGTGCTGTTGCTGGCTTACGTCGTGCCGCAGTTCGTGCCGATCTTCGCCGACATGCAGGTGCCGATCCCACTCATTACCAAGGTGGTACTCGCCCTGGGTACGGTGATCAGTGACTGGTGGTGGGCGCTTGGCCTCGCGCTCTTCGTCCTGGGCGTCTTCATCCGCCTGCGCCTTCGTGATCCCGACGCGAAGCTGGCCTTCCACGCGCGCCTGCTCACCATGCGGGTATCCGGGCCGTTGTTACTCAAGGTCGAGACCGCACGCATCGCACGCACCCTGGGTACCCTGCTGAAGAACGGCGTGCCCTTGCTTTCGTCCTTGGCCATCGCTCGCCAGGTCACCGGCAACCGCGCGCTCGACCTGGCGCTCGAACAGGCCGCTGAACGTGTCAAGGGCGGCGCCGGTCTCGGCAGCTCCCTCGCTCAGACAGAGCGCTTCCCGCGCCTTGCGCTGCAGATGATCCAGGTCGGCGAAGAGGCCGGCGCGCTCGATACCATGCTGCTCAAGGTTGCCGATACCTTCGATGTCGAAGCCAAGCGCGCCATCGATCGCCTGTTGGCGGCGCTGGTCCCGGCACTCACCATCGTCATGACCGTCATGGTCGCTTTCATCATGGCGGCGATCCTGCTGCCTCTGCTCAGCCTTACCAGCAACATCAACTGACCGTATTCGTTCCAAGGAGCTCTGCCATGCGCGCGACACGTACGCTTCGACCCCGCCTCTCCCGTGGCTTCACGCTGCTCGAAATGCTCGCCGTCATCGTCCTGATCGGCATCATCGGCGCCATCGTCGTGACCCAGGTCGGCAAGAACGTCGACAAGGGCAAGTACGGCGCGGGCAAGGCCCAGGTCGTCACCCTGGGCCAGAAGGTCGAAAACTACGCGCTCGATAACGGCGCGCCGCCGCACGACCTGGGCGACCTCGTCGCCAAGCCCGCCGATGCACAGAACTGGCAGGGTCCTTACGCGAAGGAGTCGGACCTGAAGGATCCGTGGGGCCATCCGTTCGGCTATCGCTACCCGGGCGAACACGGCAGTTTCGACCTCGTGTTCTATGGTCAGGACGGCAAGTCCGGCGGCGAGGGCTATTCCGCCGACTACGGCAACTGGCAGTAAGCGACCCGGCACGGCCATGCATACGCGCGGATTTACGCTGTTCGAAATGCTGGCCGTGATCCTGCTCATCGCGATCGCGGCGGCGGCAGTGTCCATTCCTATTACCCAGGGGCTCGCCAGCGCACGCGTGAATGCGGCCAGTGGCGAGCTCGCTGCTGCCTTGCGCTGGACCCGTGCGCAGTCGATCGTCAAAGGCGAAAGCCTTGCCCTCGAGGTGGATACGTCGGCATCGACATACAAACCGCCGGGCAAGTCGTTGGTCACCCTTCCGAAGGATATGCGCGTCTCGATCACAAGTGCGCGCGAGGACCAGGCGAACGCCACCACCGGACGCATCCGCTTCTTCCCCGACGGCAGTTCGACGGGTGGTCGCGTTACGCTGACGCGTGGGCAACGGGAATGGCACGTCAACGTCGCCTGGCTCACGGGTGCCGTCAGCGTCGTGGATTCGAAGTGAGCTATCCCGGTCGCCAACGCGGGTTCAGCCTGCTCGAGATCATTGCCGCCATTGCCATCCTGGCGATCGCCTTCGCCGCGCTCATGCAGGTTGCGGGCAGTTCCATGAGCCTCACGGCACGCGCCAATGAACGTACCCAGGCGGCGCTGCGCGCGCGCACGCTACTTGACGGTGCCTTCGTCATGGAGCCGCTGCGCGAAGGCGATAGCGAGGGGCGCTTCGACGATACCTACCGCTGGCACATGAACGTCACGCGCTATGTCACCCCCGATGTGAAACCTCCGGCGGACGGCACCGCCAGTCGCGTGTATCGGCTGGATCTGGACGTCACCTGGGGTGTGGCCGACAACGAGCGGCACGCGCGTTTTTCAACGCTGCGCATGGGTGGCGCGAACACGGACGGCTCACCGTGAGGCGCGCGGCCGGTTTTAGCCTTATGGAAGTGCTCGCGGCGCTGGCGTTGCTGACCATCGTGTTGCTCGGGGTCTACTCGGGCATCAGCACGGCGTCGCGCATCGTCCGTAGCGGCGACCAGGCCATCGAGCGCATGGATGAGATCCGTTCCGCGCAAACGTTTCTTCGCAGCGAACTGGCCCAGGCGCTCGCCGTGCCGTTCGACGAGACCGACGATGGCGATCCGATCGTGTTTTCCGGTACCTCGCGCACGCTGCGGTATGTCGCCCCGATGCCGGGTTACCTGTCGAAACTCGGCCCGCAATTACAGACGGTCTCGCTGGTCGACGATGGCCGTCAGAGTTATCGCCTCGAAGTGACTCTTGCGATGTTGCCTCCGGATGGCGGCGCGCCGCAGCCGATCGGCGAGCCCGAAGTCCTTCTTCGTGGCATTCGCAAGGGCTCGATCTCGTATCGTGGCATGGACGATCAGAACCGCCCTGGCGACTGGCAGGACAGCTGGGATGACGGGCGGCGCACGCCGTCGCTGGTTCGCATCGAACTCGATGTCGGCGGCAACGTGACCTTTCCGACCCTCGTCGCACCCATCCGCATCGACGCGTCGGCATCGCGGAACGGTCTGTCGCTGACGCGTGGCACACGCGGGCCGGTGATTCGATGAATCGTGAACGCAACCGAGGTGTCGCGCTGCTTATCGTCCTGTGGGGCTGCACGTTGTTGGCCATCATGCTTGGCGGGTTCGCCGCGCTGGCGCGAACCGAGGGCTTGCAAGCGCGCTACCAGTTCGCCCAGACGCGTGCCCACTATGCCGCGGAGGCAGGCATGGTCCGCGCCATCGAGGGTTTACAGACGACCGACCCCGACGGGCGCTGGATTGCCGACGGACGCCCTTATGTGTTCGAGTTCGATGACGCCAAGGTCAACATCACTGTCGTCGATGAAGACGGCAAGGTGGACCTCAACGCCGCCTCCGACCAGGTGTTGACCGGCTTGTTCAAGGCGGCCGGCGCCAACGACGACAAGGCGAAGAGCCTTTCCGCCGCCGTCCAGGACTGGCGCCGCCCCGGCGATGCCGCTTCGCCCAACGGCGCGAAGAAGCCCCAGTACGAAGCAGCGGGCCTCGGGTACGGGCCGCGCAACGGGCCCTTCGCCACGGTGGAGGAGGCGCGCATGGTGCTCGGCATGGATCCGGCCATCTGGACCGCCGTCGCGCCAGTCCTGACGATCTGGTCCGGTCGCGAGCGACCGAACACCGAGCACGCCCAGCCGCTCGCACTGGCTTCGATTCCCGGACTTGGCGAGGCGGGTGCCCAGGCCATCCTGGCCACCCGCGGGCAGGCCAACGGTGCGTCGGTCGCCGGGGGCAACGGTGTCACGCACACGATACGTGCGGAGGCCATCCTTGACGACGGAACTCGGAGTTTCCTTACATCGACCGTCCGACTGCGTGGGATAAGATCCGGTAACCAGCCCTACGCGATATTGCGTTGGCGCGAAGGAGATGTTGAATGACCGCTTTGCAGGATGCCTCCCAGCTTCAGCTCGACCGCCTGCGCCGTGCCTGGCGCGGCAGCGTGCTGCCGGGCTTTCTGCGCTGGTGGGGTGGCGAGTTGTCGGCGCTGCTGCCGGTACGCTGGCGACAGGCCTTCGCCGGTGGCGAGCGCTGGTATGTCCTCGAACGCGGCGACGACGTCTGGCAGCTTCGTCGCGCCGGCGAAAGTCTGTCCATCGCGGACGCCTTCGACGCCGACACCGCCGAACACCGTGCCGCCCTGCTGGCGCGTGCCCTGGACGAGTGCGATCCCGCCGATCGCCGTATCGCTTTGCTCATGCCGGCCGCCCAGGTGCTCCGGCGTCGTCTGGTGCTGCCGGTCGCTGCACGCGACAACCTGCGTCAGGTGGTCGGCTACGACATCGACCGGCAGACACCCTTCCGCGCTGAGGACATCCACTTCGGCGTGCGCGAACTGGGTGAAGGCGGCCCGGAGGGGCGCTTCGTTGCCGAGCTCGCCGCCACGCCACGTGCCTCCCTCGATCCGCTTCTCGACGAGCTCGCGGCCTTGCGGGTTGCCCCCGATCGCGTCGATGTCCCCCAGGGCTACGGACTGGCCGGTGTCGATCTGTTGCCGCCTGCGCGTGCGCCGCGCCGCGTGGATCGTCGACGCCGATTGAACCTCGCCCTGGTTGCGGCCATCGTGCTCCTGCTGTTTGGCGCCATGGGCGCATGGCTGCACAATCGAAACGTCGCGCTCGAGACCATGCGTGCCGACGTCGATGCCATGCAGTCCGATGCACAGCGGGTGAAGGCCCTGCGTCAACGTCTTATGGATAGCGCGGGCGCCTCGGGCTTCCTCGTCCGTCGCAAGAGCGAGTCTCCGTCGATCCTGCCAGTACTCGACGAACTCACCCATCGGCTGCCCGACGACACCTGGCTGGAGCGCTTCACGCTCAATGCCACGGGTCAGATCGGCTTTCAGGGCCAGAGCCCGCAAGCGGCCCGCCTCATCGACGCGCTCAAGGGAGCGCGCAGCATTGCCGAGCCGAGCTTCCAGGGCACCATCCAGACGGATCCCACGTCCGGCAAGGAACGCTTCTACATGCAGGCCAAGGCGTTGATGGCGAAGCCTGTGACTGCCGCACCTGCAAGGGCAGCGTCTGCCCCCGCGCCGGCAGCCGCATCGACGAAGGCAGCGGCGACCCCGACCGCCCCGATCAAGGAGGATGCCCGTGCGCATGAAGCCCGCTGAATCTCGCGTCGCCGCGATCCTGCTTCTGGTCGTAGCCATCGCCATCGGCTATTTCGTGTTGATCCACTGGTGGTTCGTATCGCCACAATTGGCGATCGCCAGCGACATGAATGACCTGCGCGACACGCAACGCCGATACGCCGCCGCGATCGCCGAGCGACCACAGCTGGAGAAACGTCTGGCTACGCTCGAACAGGGCCAGACACGGAGCGATGCCTTTCTCGCCGGCGACGACACGAACGCTGCCGCGGCGGGGCTCATGCAGCGCATCGTGGATGTCGCCGCAGCCCACAAAGAAGATGGCTCCTGCGACGTCGTGCAGAAAATGCCCGTACCAAGCCAGGAGAAAGCCGGTGATCCGTACCGGAAAGTCACCGTGAATATCAGCCTGCGCTGCCAGGTGCAGCCGATGACCGCGGTGCTTCACGATATCGAGGAAGAAACGCCGTACCTCTTCATCGAGGACTTCAGCATCTATCGCAATCCCGTTGCTGCGCGAGCCGGTGGCGCTGCGCCGATGGAAGTGCAGTTCACCGTGTCCGGTTATATTCATGCCGCCCGCGCGGCGAAGGCGGCCACATGAACGCGGCCGGTCAACGTCGGCTGACGCCGGTGCTCGCCATCATTGCGCTGGCCTTTGGTTGCACCGCTGTCGCCTTTGCCATGGGCGTAGGGCAGGGCGTGCGCTGGGACGATCCGGCGCCACCGGAAGCCTTGCCGCAGCTGCGCGCCGCAGCGATGCCGCCCACCTCGCCACTGAATCGCTATGCCGAGGTCTGGCAGCGACCGTTGTTCATGGCTGACCGTAAACCCGTGGCGGCAGCGGACACGGACGATTCATCCAGCAACATCGGAGATCTCGAACTGACCGGCATCATCATGACCTCAGACCTGCGCATGGCCTTGCTACGCGATCGGGGCAAGGACATGACGGTGCGCGTCAAGGAAGGCGCCGCGCTCGCCGACGGTCACTGGACGCTTGCCTCGCTGACGCCCCGCAGCGCCGTGTTCGACAACGGCGGCCAGCGCCGCGAATTGACGCTGAAGGTCGCCGCTCCCGAGGCACTGACCAAGGACCCAGGTCGGCAGGGAGCCGTACCGGCAGCGGGACAGTCGCCCCAGCCTCCGCGCACTAACCCTGGCCTTTCGGGCAGCGGTGTGCACGTGGAGCAGGCGTCCGGCATGACCGGCCCCGCACTGCCTCGTCCGCCTGCCGCACCGGCGCGGGATGCTCCGCCCCGACAGGACGACAGCGCGCTCCAGCAAGCCAGGATCGAAGCCCTGAAACAAGCCGTACAGAAGCGCCGCATGGAGCAACAACAACAGCGGCAGCAAGCGCAGGACTCGCAGTAGCGGGCGCATGAGGCGCCCACCACGGAAGGAAGGACATCATGAAGCGACTCAATCTCGGCATCGCCGTCGCGGCGGCTTTGCTCGCGACGGGCTGTGCCCCCCACGCGACGCGCTCGACCTATGGCGATATCGCGCGTGAAGCCCTCGCCGGCGTCGACCATCCCGTACCGGAGCCGTTGCCACTGGCCCCGGCTTCTGAATCGCCCCCGTCAACGGCGCAGCCCGCCGGGGCCCAGAGGGAAATCAGTCGCGGCAGCGGAACCTTCATCCACCCGCAGGCGCTGAAGGAGCCTCGACAGACGGTGGCTGRCGAGGGAGCGGTCACACTCAACTTCGAAGACCAGCCGATCGAGGCTGTCGTCAAGGCGATCCTCGGCGATCTCCTCGATGCGAATTACTCGCTCGCCCCCGGCGTGCGCGGCACCGTATCGTTCTCGACATCCAAGCCGGTCAAGCGCGAAGACGCCTTGCCGATCCTCGAGAACCTGCTGTCGTGGACGGGCAATGCACTCGTCAGGGAGCACGGTCGATACACGGTCGTGCCCACGTCGCAGGCCGTCGCCGGGCGGCTCGCGCCGACCCTCGGTGCGAATGCCCCTCGCGATGGCCTCGGTGCCCGGCTATTCCCGTTGCGCTTCGTCGCCGCACCGGAAATGGCCAGGCTTCTCGCGCCGTTCGCGGCGACGGACGCCATCCTCCTGTCCGATCCCGCAAGGAATGTCCTGGTGGTCGCGGGTACGCGTGAGGAACTGGATAACGTGGCACAAACCATCGACACCTTCGATGTCGATTGGGTGAGTGGTATGTCGGTAGGTGTCTTCGGCCTGAGAAATGCCGGTGTGGCTGAGTTGATGCCTGCGCTGGATTCCGTATTCGGGCAGAAGAGCGGTGCGCCTGTCGCGRGGCTTATCCGGTTCATCCCGATCGAACGCACCAACGCGATCGTCGTGATCGCCACGCAGGCCGCGCACATCGAGCAGGTGGGCGAGTGGATCGAACGTATCGACCGTGGCGGCGGCAACGAACCGCGCCTCTTCGTATACGACGTTCGAAACCTTCTCGCCTCGGATGTGGCCCGCTACGTGGGCAACATCTTCGGAGGTGCCGTCAGTGGCGACACCTCATCCGCGCAAGTAGGGCCCGGACTCAATGGCATCGCCTTGGGAGGAAGCGTGGGCGACGGAGGCAACGGCTTCGGTGATGGCAGTGGCGGTGGAACAGATGTCGCCCCGGACAGCGACGCGTCGTTCTACCAGGCGCCATCCGCGGCGTCATCGGGCGATGGAAAGTCCAACATCCGCATCACCGCGATCGATGCGAACAACCAGTTGATGATTCACGCGCGGCCGTCGCAGTGGGCCGATATTCGCCAGGCCGTCGAGCGGCTCGACGCCGTTCCGCTCCAGGTGCAGATCGAAACCCGCATCCTGGAAGTCGTGCTTCGCGACAACTTCCGCTTTGGCGTGCAGTGGTATCTCGAGGGTCTCGCCGGCGGCAGCGGTGACTTGAGCCAGCCCGGCAACAAGCAGCAGTGGGCGCTAGGCAGCGGAGGTGGCAAGCCTTCGGGTAGTGACACGCTCTTCTATTCCTTCGTAAACAAGAACGTCCAGGTCGCGCTGCGCGCCATGGAAACGGACAGCAACACGACGACGCTCTCCGCGCCGTCGCTGGTGGTGGTGAACAACCGCAAGGCACGTATCCAGGTGGGCGACCAGATTCCCGTCACGCAGACCTTCGTCAACCCCGGCCTGGGTAGCGATAAAGAAGTGGGCCAGGTCACCTACAAGGACACCGGCGTCATTCTCGAGGTGCGTCCGCGAGTGAATCCGGGTGGCCTGGTTTACCTGGACGTGACCCAGGAGGTCAGCCGGGCCGACGAGGCCGTTGTGCCGGGACAGAACGTCGCCATCGCGAAGCGCAAGCTGGATACCCAGGTGGCGGTGCGCAGCGGGCAGACCGTGTTGCTGGGTGGCCTCATCAGGCAACGCGACAACCGTGGACGCGCGGGGGTGCCGGGACTGTCGCGCATCCCATTGCTGGGCGCCCTGTTCCGCAGCCGCAACGAAGATCTCATGCGGACGGAACTGATCGTACTGATCACGCCGAAGGTCATCGCCAGCGGCGACGATGCGAAGCGTGTCTCCGATGAGTACCGACAGCGCTTTCGTTCGCTGCAACCGCTCGAAGCGGCGACGCCGGAGGCCGCGACCGCATCGGCCCCAGCCGCCAGCGCGGGATGATTCCGGGCGATCCTGCGCCGGCTTGCGTAACATAGCCGGCGCATGACTCCCGTCTTCCCGATCACACCGCTCCTCCCAGACATCGTCGCTTCGCTCGCGGTGCGTCCACGCCTTGTCCTGGAGGCGCCGCCAGGCGCAGGTAAGACCACCCAGGTGCCGTTGGCCCTGCTGGCTGCACCGTGGCTCGCGGGAGCCCGCATCATCGTGCTCGAGCCGCGCCGTATCGCGGCGCGTGCCGCAGCGGCGTTCATGGCCGCGCAGCTCGGCGAGCAGGTTGGCGAGACGGTTGGCTACCGGATCCGCTTCGAGTCCCGGGTGGGGCCCCGTACCCGGATCGAGGTCGTTACCGAAGGCATCCTCGGYCGCATGATCCAGGACGATCCGACACTGGATGGCATCGGCGCGGTGCTCTTCGACGAATTCCACGAGCGTCATCTTGCCGGCGATCTGGGGGCCGCGCTCGCGCTGGATGTGCAGGCGAGTCTCCGCCCTGACCTCCGGCTGCTGGTGATGTCGGCAACGCTGGATGGTGAGCGCATCGCCCGCTGGCTCGACGCGCCCCGGCTGAGTAGTCCCGGCCGGAGCTTCCCCGTCTCCATCGTGCATTCCCCTGCGCGACCGCAGGAGACCACCGAGCAGCACCTCGCGCGGACCGTGCTCCAGGCGCTGCGTGAAAATCCCGGCGATGTGCTTGCCTTCCTGCCGGGTCGGCGTGAGATCGAGCGCGCCCGCAGCATGTTGGAGAAGCACGACGACGCGATCGAAGTAGTGGCATTACACGGTGAGCTGTCGCTGGCCGAGCAGCAACTCGCGCTGGCGCCTGCGGACCCTGGCGTGCGCCGTGTCGTGCTTGCGACCAATGTCGCCGAATCGAGCGTCACGTTGCCGGGCATCCGTGCCGTCGTCGACGCCGGTCTCGCGAGGGAGCCGCGATTCGATCCCCAGTCCGGCTTCACGCGACTGGAAACCGTGCACATCTCCCAGGCTTCGGCGGACCAGCGCGCGGGTCGCGCCGGTCGTGTCGCCGAAGGCACGGCCTACCGACTATGGCCGCAAAGCCGCCGTCTCGAACCATCGCGCACGGCGGAAATCGAACAGGCCGAGCTTTCCGGTCTCGCGCTCGAACTGGCCGGATGGGGTAGTGATGACCTGCCGTGGCTGGACGCGCCGCCGGCCGGCGCGATGAGCCAGGCGCGTGACTTGCTGCGGAGGCTCGGCGCACTCGACGAGACCTCGGCGATCACCGCGTTAGGCCGCGACATGTTGGGCTTGGGTGCGGCCCCGCGCCTGGCCGCCGCGGCATGGCGGACGCCGCCGGAGCGTCGCGCACTGGTCGCCGATCTGCTTGCCTTGACCGAAGCCCGCTCGCCGCTGCGGGGGGAGCTCGGGCGCACCGACGACTTCCGCCAGCGCGTCGCCGCACTGCATCTCTGGCGCGACGCGGGAGCGCGCGGTGCACGCGCAGGCTCGGCCGACATCGGCGCACTCGCGGCGATCGAGAAGGCCTCTTCCGGTTGGCGTCGACGACTCGACGTTCGTTCCGCCGCCAGCGGCGTGCCCGACGCGCACGCGGTCGGTGACCTTCTCGTTCATGCCTTTCCCGATCGCGTCGCCCGCCGTGACGATAGTCAGCCGATGCGCTACCAACTCGCCAACGGCCGCGGTGCGCGCCTGCACGAGGCGAGCGCGCTGCTCGGCGAGCCGTGGCTGGTCATCCTCGACCTGCGTCTGGACGCTCGCGACAGCCTGGTCTTCGCCGCTGCGCCCTTCGATCCCGACGTGCTCGAGCGCGACCACGCGGATCGTTTCATCACCGAACGCGTGTTGCGGTGGGACGACGAGCGGCAGATCGCCGAAGCCTTCGAGGAACGACGTTTCGATGCACTGGTGATCTCGCGCAAGGCCATTCCGGTGCGTGGCGATGACGCCATGCCGGCACTCCTCGCCGCGATTCGCGCGCGAGGTATCGCCAGCCTGCCGTGGAGCGACAACGCGCGGCGCCTCCGTGCGCGTATCGGGGCCCTGCACGCATGGCGTCCCGAGTTGAACCTGCCAGACGTCGCCGATGCCACGCTGATGCGTTCGCTGGAATCCTGGCTCTCGCCGTATCTCTCCGGCAAGCGACGGCTCGAAGCCCTGCAGGCGGCGGAACTGTCCGAGGCGCTGTCGGCCATGCTGGACTATGAGCAGCGTCGCGCGCTCGACGCGCATGCACCGGAAGAACTGAAAGTGCCCAGCGGGATGACCCGTCGGCTGGAGTACGGCACACGCGAAGACGACGCCGGTGCGCCGCCGGTGCTCGCCGTAAAACTGCAGGAATTGTTTGGCCTCGCCGATACGCCGCGTGTAGGCGACGGCCGCGTGCCCGTGATGCTGCACCTGTTGTCGCCCGCGGGCCGTCCGATCCAGGTCACACAGGACCTCGCCGGCTTCTGGAACCGCACCTATCCGGAAGTAAAGAAGGAGCTCAAGGGACGCTATCCGCGGCATCCCTGGCCCGACGACCCGTGGACAGCCGTGGCGACGCACCGCGCGAAACCACGCGGGACCTGACACGCGCGCGGGACATTGCCGTGCCGCTGCAGCGGCGCGCGCCGCTACTGCCTGAGCCACCTCCCTGCTGAACTACGTCGTCTACTCGCATCTACCGGACAAGGAGTTCCTGGTATGCCGTCGACGAACGTTCCCCAAGCACGCCAAGGTCGACGCATGCGTCACCTGGTCTGGATCGCCTGCGCCTGGTGCGCGGGAGCGGCAGCGCAGACGTCCGTGCCGCTCGCGCATTTCCTCCAGCCACCTGCCGGTGATTTCATTGCCGAGTTGATGAGCGAGCGCTTGTGGCGCCTGACGCCGTCCGCTTCGCCGCTCCACGACGACTCCGATGTGGAGCGACTCTCGCTGGTCGATCCGACGAACATGTATACCGAGCTGGCGCCTCTCAGCGAAAGGACCATGGACGCGACATGGCGCGCGGCGTGGACGTCCCTCGGACAGCGCGGCTTCGCCATGCCGCTCCCGCAAACCCAGGCGATTTTCCGCTGGGATCTCGGTCTGACCCGTGCACGCCCCGGTATCGAAATGCCTCCGCTGCGGCATGTGGAGGAACTGGGGAAACCCTGGGTAGCCGCGAACATCATCAAGGCTGGCGTGGACCGTGACCTGTTCGTCCAGGCGCGGCTGCTCGCCGGTCCCGGCAATGGGTTGATCGCGGCTAATCTGGCCCTGGCGGGGCAGCTCTTGCGCGAGAAGATCGAAGCGGCACAGGCATCGGGCGAGATCTATGCCGGCCTGTGGTCCGCTCCGCTTGAACACATGGTGGCTGCGCGTCGGGCGCATGCGCTGAGCGCGGTGGAGACCTCCTATCTGATGCGACTGCTCGAGAACGAGCTTTCCTCATCACGCGATCGTCCCCTCTCCGTCTATGGCAGTCGCGCGGTTCCCACGGCCGTCCGCGTAGCGCGTGCCGCGGCGGCGTATCGCTCGGAAAACTACACAGCGCCCTATCCCTGTTCCGACGATGGCGCCTTCGTCCCCGGCGTGGCGTCGACGAGCCTGGCTGACACGGAATCTGCTTTTTGCTTCACGGACATGATCGATCGCCGCGTCCTCGCCTGGTACGGCGCCGCGTTGCGCGACGATCTCGCCGCAAAGCTCGAGGATCCCGAGGTCATGGTGTCTGCGGTCGGCCCTCTGATCGAAGCCATCGACCGGCTGCGGCCCGCATGGTTGGGTGCCTTCGTTGGCGACACCCAGGATGCCTCGCTGGATACCGACATCGTCGCGGCGACGGTGGGCCGGGAACTGGTGTGGCAAGGACGGATCTCCGCGGAGGCCCAGGCCGCGCTGGAAGAACTTGCCGTCGACCGAATGTGTCGAGGGAGTGCGCTATGAAGCGCTCGAATCTGCGTTGCCTGGTCCATACCGGATTTGCCGTGTCGTGCCTGGTCGCGAGCCTGTCCGCTGCGGCGGTCGTTATCGGCAGGCGCTCGGTAGACGACGATCCCAACGGCAATGTCGTGAACGCGTTGATGAATGGCTTTCGCTTTTATGCCGATGGTTTGTCGGCGCGATACATCGATCGGGCCAACCAAGGCGTCGCGCCTGCGACCGGGCAGACGTGGCGAGCGTTCGAGCAGCGTATGATCGGCTCCACCTTTGTCACCCTGCTTTACACCTACCAGAGCGCCGATGGCGTGTCGCGCTCGCGAACGTATTACGCCATGTCCGGCAGCAGGGGCTCGGTCGACAGCCGAGCGGAGACCCTGCTGACCCCGGATCTCCCGGACTGGCTGGACCCGTGGCCCGGCGAAGTCATGGCGACCTCACAGGACGGCGCCAACTCGCGCGTGCCCTGGCAGATGCCGATGATCCGACCGGAAGCACCTTGGGATCTGCAGGACGCCGAAATGAAGGCCGTGCGCACGCTGGAGACGGACCTCAGAGACGGGACGGTCGAGAAGGGTGGTCTTGCCACTGTCTTCGTCAGCGGGCCGCTGTGCCTGGCCTGCGATCAGGCATTGAACAACTTCGCCAATGCGTATGAGCTGAGCCTGGTGGCGAACGAGAACGTGTGGGGTGGCTCGCAGGCGAGCGCACTGTTCCATGGCAGGCAAATGGCCTATATGGCCACCGTGCGCAGTTCGCTCATCGGCCGCGAACGGTTTCGTCCCTCGCATGCACCGCCGGCACGGGGAAAGGTCCCCGACATGTGTGTCGCGGGACGTCCCGTCGTCTCGTTCCCGCTGGCGGTCAGGCCGTCGACCCATAGCGCGCTGGTGACCCTGATCCGCGCGTATGCACGGACGAAAGGTGATGCTTCCTACGTTCTCTCCGGCAGCGACGAGAGCTACGCGCGTTGGGTACTGGTCGATCCGTCGTCGCCGTATTCGGAACCCGCGGAGCGCGACCTCTCGAGCATGAACGACGCCGTCCGTCTCGCCGCACAACTGCTCGCCATCGAAGGCCGCGTGCCCGGGCAGCGTGAACTGAGCCTGCGCAAACAGCGCGAACTGGGCTTCACCAAGAGCCGGCCCTGGACGGACGTTGACGACTACTACGGTCCCCCTATCAACACGTATCGCGGCGTGCCCAGTCATACGAAGGCAGGCGTTCATGCCAACGTCGTGATCGGTGTGCGGGACATGGTCGGCCATGACTATCCGGCTATCGGCGCGTTGTATGCGGTTGCTGCACAGCTGCTTCGGGAGAAGCTCGACGCGACGCCGGTCGCTGAGCAGCGGCGGCTCGGACTGCGCCCGGAGGTCCTGCAAGGGCTGGTCTCGACCCCGCGCGAGTGGCGACCGACCGAGTTCGATCGACAATACCTCGCCATCCTGCTCGACGGTGCGATGCGCGAGTGGGATATCGGTGCGCCACACAACAACACGCTTCCCCGTTTGCCGGTGGCCTTGCGCATCGGGCGCATGGCGGCGGCGTATCGCGACCAGCAGCCGTTCGATGTGGACCCCTGCCTCAATGCGAGGGATCACGACCCGGCGACGGCCGGCAAGGGCGGTGGCGATCCGCGACCGTTGTGCTTCAACGATGCGACAGACCGCGCGGTCTATGCATGGTTCGTCGACGAACTTCATCGCGAGATGGCACCCAGGCGCCCATCTGAGATCGGCGATCCTCATCGGGAGAAGATCGCGGGCCCCTTCCGGTACACCCAGTTCGCCGAACGATCGCTGGGCGGCGCGTCGCTGCACGCCGCGGTGCGCAAGGAAGTGGTGGAGATGAAGATCGTCAATCGATTGGTCGCGGACGGCGACCTCTCCTACGCAGCATCGCTGCCGGTGATCCGTCGCGCTGTCACCCTTATGCAAGCGAAGGGGAACTAGTCATGCGCCCATCATCCATGACGTCTGCCGCACGGCTGGCGCTTGCCGTCCTGCTTTGCTTCGGCGGCGCAGACGCGTCGGCCGTCCGTAGGAAGCCCGCGCCCAAGCCCACGCCTGCGCCGACGGAGCTTCCCGACCCTTCACCAGGTACGGTCGTCGAAGCCGGGTATACGGAGGATGTCGAAGGCACGATGACCGATCGCCTTGGCTTCCTGATMAATGTCTATGCGCACGGCATGCAGGGCTACATCAGCGACGCCGTGCGCGACCGCAGCCGGGGTGTGGGTGAGCCGTCAATGGAGCGGTTTCGGAACCAGCTGATGAGGGCGACCTTCGCCTTCTTCGAATACAGCTGGCACGTCGGGGATGTTCGCTACACGCGCGTCTACGTGTCGCGTTCGAATCACGAATTCGAGCGGCTCATACCACAGGGCGATTCGGATCTGGTCGTGCCGGGAACGCGGGAGGCGGATTACCTGCCCGACGTGAGTGTCTTTCGCTTCGCAAGGACGAATGTGGAGGTGCCGGGTTCGTCGGTCAGGCCGAGCCACGATCCGCTGGCCAATCGGGCCAGCGATGCAGAGATCAAGATTCTGCAGACGCTGAAGAACGATATCTACCTGAATCCCGAGATGGCGAATGGGGAGCTGGTCGGCTTCGTCAGCCAGAAGCCCTGCATATCGTGCAGCCCGGCGCTTCGCCGTTTCGCCAGCGAGACCGGTGCGACGGTACGGGTCAACTACGTCGACGGTGAAAATGCCGATGGCAGAAGGACACCCTTGTTCCTGTCGTTGCGGCAGATTCGGGAAGTCGCGGCGACGCTGCTGGTGAGTTATTTCTCCCACATGCCCTGACGAGTGGGACGTAACCTCGGGTCTTCGAGAAGGAATCTCATGACTACCTTGCTTCAGCCCGCACCGGCTCGCGCCTGCCGGGTGGGTGTCACCCTCGCATTCGTCGTCGCATCGAGCTTTGCTGCCGGCGGAGCTCTCGCCAACACAAAGCAAACCAGCCCCCTTGCGCCACCATCGGGCGACTTCACTGCGCTCTGGATGGAGGAGCGCATCAAGGCGAACGGCCTGGCCGGAGCCATGCGTGACGACGACTCGTTGACGTCTCGCTTGCTCGTCGATCCTTCTTCTCCCTATAGCGCGGTAGCCGACTTGCGAGAGAGCCAACCTGGCGACGCTCCGTGGGTGAGGGCGCTTCATCGGATGGACGAAGATCTCGAGACGCCGATGACGCATGCGGAAGCAAGAGCTGCCGTCGCCTGGGATCTCGGCCTGACCAACGCCTTGCCGGGATTGTCCGCGGGTGACCATCCCGTCGCCTTCGCAGGCGACAGCATGGTGCAAGCCCATCTCATCAAAGCGGGCGTTGCCGTCGACATCTTCAATCAAGCACGTCGCTTGTTCGGCGAACGGCACTATGCGGTGGCGGCTTACTACGCTGTCGCGGCCCAGGTGCTTCGCGATCGCATCCCGACGCTGCAGGTGACGAGACGGCGTGTATCCGGCGTTCGCGAGATGGTGTTGTTTCGCTTCCTCCTGGCCGATCGCCTGACGGATATCGTAAGTTCGGACTGGTCATACCTCACGCACATGCTCGAGTCGGAAATGTCGGGCTGGCATGCGGGGCGAGAAACGATCTACGGCCACAGGGAGATCCCCCTGGCGTTTCGTGTGGCCCGGGTGGCGGCGGCTTACCGGCAAGCCATGCCCTATGCAGGGCGTCCCCCGTGCGACGCCCGCGGTGTGGCCGATCGACATGTCGCGGCATCCAGTCCCTACGACCCCCGGCGCGAGCTGTGCCTGTCGAATGCTATCGATCGCAGCGTGCATGCCTGGTTTCGGCGCGTACTGGAAACCCAGATGACCCAGGACGAATCACATCACGGCCTGTGGCCACCTGAGCTATCGCCCGCACTGCTGCCGCTGGACTATGCCCGGTCCGGGCGCGAGACGATGCCGCATGGTGAACTCTTCGCCCGCCATGCGGGGCATACCGAGACGGCCGATCGCTTGCTGATCGAAGATCGTACACGAGGCGCGTTTTCCGCCGAGGAGGCTGCCGAGGTCATCAACAACCACGTGGCGACGCACTTGTGCGGCAGGAGTCGCCCATGAGATCGCGCCGTGCATCGATTCGCCACCGCCTGCTCCTTGGTCTGTTCCTCGCCGTCGCTGGATGCCCTGCCAGTGCGGGCGAGGTGAAGACTTACGAATGGACCTATGACTACGACGACATCGTGCTATGGCACCTACGCCTGAGCTTCCTTCACCACGCCATCCCTTCGGTGGAATGGTTTCTCGGCGCCACGTCGCATAGGCGGGGCAACCGCCAGGCCTTCCATGAATTCGCGCGACAGTTCTTTTCATCGACCTTCGCGGCGTTCGAATACACCTATACAGTCAATGGCAGGGAGCACACGCGGACCTACTATGCGCGGTCCGGCGAGGACCCACCGAGGCTAGGCGTGCGTGGACAGGCGCCGGCACCCTATGAGAACTATCTGCAGGTGCAGCCTACCGAGGTGCACGCCGTGTTGTTGCCCTCGGACAGGTCGGTGATCACCTGGACGGCCCTGGCTGACGGTCGGCCGTCCGATGCACGACGCAACGACGCTGAACTGAAGGCCGTGCGGTCCATCGAACGCGACCTGATCAGCAAGCGCGTCCCGCTCGGGGGCGAAGTCACCGCCTTCGTCAGTCAGCCGATGTGCCTTTCCTGCGAGATGGCCGTGCGTATGTTCGCCCTGCAGTACGACATCGACGTGCACATCAATGCACTTTCCGGCGACGGCGCGTGGGCATCGCAGCGATTCATGCGCAAGCGGGTGCTGTTCTTCACCTCGGCGATGGGCTCGCTCATGACTCGCGGACCCACGCCGAGGCCGGGGCCACCCACACCGCCTCCCGCCGCCGACACGAGAGGTTATTGCGCCGCGCCGCGTTCGTACTGAGGTAGCCCGGGAATCAGCCGAGCGGTCTTACCCGGAAGTTGCGGCCCTTGATCTTGCCGGCGCGCAGGCGCTCGAGGGCCCGATTCGCGAGATCCCTGCGGATGGCTACATAGGCGCGCGTGGCGAAGACATCGATCTTGCCGATGTCCTTGGCCTCGAGGCCGGCATCGCCGGTGAGTGCGCCGAGGATGTCGCCCGGGCGAAGCTTGTCCTGACGACCGGCGTCGATCACGAGGGTTTTCATGGCCGCGAGGTTGAGCACCTTGCGGCCATCCCCGACCGGCTTTGCCGGATAGCGCAGCATGGGGCCGCCAAGACGTTCCTCGATGGCGCGAATCTTCGGCTGTTCGCGCGAACCGACCAGGGTGATGGCGAGACCCCTGGCGCCGGCGCGGCCGGTGCGCCCCACGCGATGGGTGTGCGTATCGGCATCGTGGGCGACGTCGTAGCTGATCACCAGTGGCAGGTCGATGATGTCCAGGCCACGCGCGGCCACATCGGTGGCGACGAGGATATTGCAGCTGCGATTGGCGAAGCGGACGAGCACTTCGTCACGATCGCGCTGTTCAAGGTCGCCGTGCAGGGCCAGCGGCGAGAAGCCACGGCGATCGAGCTCCGCGGCAAGCGTTTCGGTGTCCTTGCGCATGTTGCAGAACACCAGGGTGGCTTCCGGCTTCTCGTGGGTCAGTATGCGCGACAGCACGTCGGGCTTGTTCGCCGGTTCCACCTCGATCATGCGCTGCTCGATGGTGTTCTCGTCGTGCTTTTCTTCGACGGTGACCGTGACCGGATCACGCTGCACGCGACCGCTAACGGCACGGATCGCATCGGGATAGGTAGCCGAGAACAGCAGGGTCTGGTGATGCTTCGATATGCGCTTGACGATGTCGTCGATCGCTTCCTCGAAGCCCATGTCGAGCATGCGATCGGCTTCGTCGAGCACCAGCACCTTGATGCCGCCGCCGTGCAGGCTTTCACGCTTGAGATGTTCCTGCACTCGTCCCGGGGTACCGACGACGATGTGGGGGTCGTGTTCGAGCGAGGCGAGCTGGGGGCCCAGTGGCATGCCGCCGCACAGCGTCAGCAGCTTCACGTTGGGCAGGTTGATGGCAAGGCGGCGAATCGCCTTGCTCACCTGGTCGGCGAGTTCGCGCGTCGGGCAGAGCACCAGCGCCTGCAGCTGGATTTTCGTGAGATCCAGTTGCTGAAGAAGCCCCAGGCCAAACGCCGCGGTCTTGCCGCTGCCCGTCCGGGCCTGGGCGATCACATCGCGGCCGTCAAGGATAGGCGGCAGGCTTTCCCGCTGAATCGGTGTCATCTCGGTGTAGCCGAGGGAGTCCACGGCGGCAAGGAGGGCGGGCGAAAGGGTGGTCTGGGCGAAGGCATTCATGTGCCCATGATCGCATGCCGGGTCGGACGCCGCCGCTTCACGCGGTCAGCAGCCGGTGGCAGGGTCTTTTGGAACGCGGGGCCGCGGTGGGGGAGATCCTTCGGATGAGYCCTCGGAGACGCGCTGTAACCGAATCGGGTTCAGCCGGAACGAGCGTCGGGCCCAGGGCATTCCCTTGAAGGACCGGCCCATGGCGCGGGGGCTCAGTGACCGCCTGATCTGGCCTTCGCGAGCACCCCGCAAGAGATCCGCTGCCAGCAGGGGGCGGTCGGTGACCGTATCGACCAGCATGGTCCCTCTCAAGCGGGCGCGGCCCGAGGCGATCAGCTCAGCCTGGGCAGGACGGGACATGGAGGGGAAGACCTGGGCGAGGCGGACATCGACAGCATACGTGTCCGAAAAGCGTTTCATCGCGTACTTGCACGACGTGCACGCCATGCCGCTGACGCTGCCCTGAATCCTCCCGCCGCTTGGGATGACTCCCGTACGAAGATCCCGCTCGATGGCACGCAAGGCCTTGAACTCGGGATCGAAGGCCCGGTTCTCGCCTTCGACGAGGAACGCCTCCAGCGCCGAGCTATCGTCGGCCATCATGGGGGCTCGCACGTTGATCTCATCGAACTCGGTGTAGAAGCGGTTGTCCTCCAGGTCCGCGGCGACCTCGTCCACCGCCGGCAAGGCACGCACGGAACCCTCGTCCTCGGATTCGATATCCATGGGGCTGGCCGGTGTGTCTGGCGTGCCCGGACGCGTCGGTCCTTCAAAGATCGACTTTGCCAGCGAGCCCAGCGGGCGCCCGCCCATCGCGTGGTACACCCGGACGTTGGCGACACCGTTGATGGCGAAGTGATATTCAAGGCGGGCGATGGGCGCATCGCGCATGACATTCTCCAGGGCTTCCCAGCGAATGGCGCGATACTCGTCCTGGTAGCGCTCGCTGATCAACGAGCGCATGGCGTCGACGTAGTGTTGGCTGGTCGACTCCAGGAGCGCCGTGACGTTGCCCTCGTCGAGGGTGATTCGATCGGTCTCCACAACACCGCCCATGCACGCTGAGGAAATGGTGGACGCGAAAATCGCGGCTGAAAGCGTCGCAATGAGAGCGGGGCGCATGGCGGTCACTCCGGAAAGGGGCAGAAAAGATGGTCAGCGCGTTCGGCAGCCATGTCGGCCTCGACCGGCGTGAGCCATTCGGCGGTGACGAGATCGTCGGCGGCGACGGCCTCGACCACCTCGACGAGCGGCGCGAGGTCGAGCAGGGTGAGCACTGCCGCGGCGAATCCCGCCAGTCTCAGCATGCCATCGTGCTCGCGTTCCGGTATCCAGATCGCCTGTCGCTGCGCTTCGTCGATATACCAACGGTGGACGGCACGATCGGTTGCCGCGACGAAGCAGAGCGGGCGATCGTCCCCCTCGACACCGGTTCCCGCGCGCCCGGTCACGGGCGTTGCATCGGGTCGGCAGGGATAGCTACCGAGATACCCTTGCGCATCGCGATACGCGGCGGCCGCGCGAGCCACGCGGTAGACCGTGGGGAGTGCCCTCAGGCCCGATCGGGAGCGCTCTCCCGGTTGCCAGTGGATCAGCCGGTGTTGAACCAGCGTGGACAGGTACTGCATGTCATAGGTGGAAACCTGATCGAGATAGGCAGCCTTCATGACACGGCGAAAGACCGCTTCGTCGATACCGAGCAGGGCACGACGTTCCGGTATCGTCGCCTGAACCTGGTCGCGCAGCATCTGCATGGCGACGGCATAGGTCGCGGCCCGAGCGGAATGGCGGAAGCCGGTCAGGTCGATCATGTGCCAGAAGATGTCGGCGTCGACGTCAGCCTTCGTCGCGCTCGCGGCCACGAAGGTGTCCTTGTAGCCTGGATGCGGCTCGACGTCGTGTCCGGGCCTGGCGCGCGTCAGGCCGAGATCCCAGTCGAGAACGGCCACCGCCGAGGCCGTGGAGAGATTGCCCGGCAGACCCGCGAGGACCTCCGGCCACTCGGCATCGTTCGTGAAGTCGGGTTCACGCACGGTCTCCGAATAAGGCGATGCGGGGTCGGTGAGCAACTGGAGCATCAGCTCGCTCTCCGATCCGGCGAAGGCCTGCTCACCGCCAACGCGTGCGACGCGCTCGCGCTGCAGGTGCGACCACACGTCGACATCGACGATCGTCGTCGCCTGGGCGAACGAGCTGCCGATCACGACGAGGCTGACGCCGAGAGCGCGGATGCCATGGCGCACGTCAATCACCACACGGTTCGATGGCCTTCGATCCGGCCTCTTCGGCTTCCAGGGCCTTGACGCTATCCAGGCCGATCCACGATCGCTTCCCGGGGTCCGTGACGGCATTGCGCCTGAAGTGCTTGCTGGCGTACGCCTTGCGCGAGTTCTTCAGCGCCTCGGACGACGTGTGGCTCGCCTCCAGTGCGGGATCGAGCGCGACCGTGTTCTTGTCACGCTCCACTAACTGTTGAATCGTGCCATTGATGTCGAAGTGTTCGGCAAGGTCTTCCGAGGCAGGACCGCACGATTCGCACATCGCCTTGCTCACATATCCGGTGAGTGTTCCACCACGCGTGACGATGCCATCGTTGATGTCGGCTTCGATCTGCCGGAAAATTTTCAGCTCCGCGTCTGCCTTATGAGTGTCCTTGCCGCCGACGAGACGCGACTGGATGACGGAGTCGCTGCGTAGCGGAAGATTGGGAACGCGCACGTTGAACGGGGTGTCTGCCGGGTAATACACGCGCTCAGCGAAATCCTTCGCAATGTCCTCATCGGAGATCTCGTAAGGCCGGGATCCTTCGGACTCGTTAGCGCTCGATTCGCCCGCGGATGCATCTGTCGACGGGGAGAAGTCATACCGGCTCAGGACGACCTCCATCGCGGGGCCACTGCGCGCATGATAGACACGTCGGAGCGTGCGTCCGTCCTTGGTGTACACGTACTCCATCCGTGCGAGGGTCGGGGAATGTATGCCGTGTCGCACGCGACCCCATGTTCCGCTATTTCCAACCGTGTCCAGCTGCGCGTCGATGAGCTTCGCGCGATAGGCATCGGCGAAGAAGATCGACTCGCCGTCCAGCATGGCAACGACGCCCTCACCGGAAGCGAACTGTCCAACGGTTTCGATCTTTCCCGCGTATGCCAGCGAAGCCGAAAGGCCGAGCATCAAAGCGCCCAGGCGGACAGAGAAGAGAACGTTACGATTGATCATGAGCGGAGCCTGCAAGTCAGTTGATTGGCGCGTTCTTCGGCGTATGCCGCCTCTTCCTCGGGGATGGCGCCCTCAGCGCTCATCTCGCCGAGAAGGCCTGCTTCACCCATTTCGACAAAGCCTGCGAGATCGATCAGGAGCAGTGCGCCGCTGAACCAGGACATCAGACGCGTGGCGGTCTCGTCGCGATTCTCATGTGCTTTACGTATGAGGGATGCTTCGTGGCGCATCTGACGGCGGAACCACGACTGCACGGCACGATCGGTCGCGGCGACGAAGCAAAGAGGACGGTTGTCGTCGATGGCGTCCGCTCGGGTCGGTTCATCCGGATGGGGATCGTTGCCCCGGCAGTAGCCGTGCGGATTGAGATAGCCTCCGGCATCCGCGAAGGCCGCGGCGACGCGTGCGACACGATATGCGGCCGGGAGTTGCCTGTGTCCGTCCGTGTCGATCGTGAAGTCCTGCCTGGACAGGGCATAGCGAAGGAGGTCGGCGAGGTAGGCCTGGTCAAACGCGTCGATCTTCTCCGGATTGTTCTGCTGGAGATAGCGGCTCAGCACGCCGGGTTTGATCCCGAGGGCGTCGTACGTCTCCGGCGCGTTGCTCCGGACCTGATGGCGAAGCAACTGCAGCGCGACGGCGTGGCCGGCGCCGATGGTGGTCATCCGCCCGTTCATATCCCAGGCCTTCAGGAAGATGTCAGCGTCGACGCCAGCCTTGATCGCACTGGCAGCGGCATATTCACCCCGATAGGCGCGGACAGACGCTTTGTCGACGACCACATCGATTCCGATTCTCGCCTTGGTGAAGCCACCCTGCCATTGCAACATCTCGAGAGCAGCGTCACTTTTCTCGGTCGCGTCGATCGGAAGGCTGTCGACGAAGTCGTACCACCAGATTTCATTGGTGATGGGCGGATCGATCCGCAGATCGCTGTACAGCGAATCCGGGTTGTCGAGGAACTTCGAAACGTACGCGTGCGTGTCGTATCCGAATGCCTTCTCCGCACCCACCGTAGCGGCGCGGTAACGAATGAGTTCGCGATAGACGTCGACGGTGGTTTGCCCTGCAGCCAATGCGGGGCCGGGAAGAAGGGCGGCGAGGCACGCCAGCCGGAGGAGGGGCTTCATGTCTGAGGAACATCCTTGTTTGAATCACGGTGCCGTCTTCATGTCGGCCCACGTAGTTTCTGACAAGGCACGACGGGTCGCCGCCGGGGTTGCCCCAGACAGTTGTGGTCCTATCTCGTTTTGCTATGTCAGTGGAAACGCAGAGGCTGTAGGCGTTCGTGCCAGAGCCGTGCCGGCTCTACCAGCGCGTGCGTTCCGGCAGCAAGCCCTGGAGCTCAGCTTCGGTCAGGTTTCGCCACTGCCCCGGCTTGAGATGCCCCAGCTTCACGTTGATGATGCGCACGCGTCGCAGTTGGGTCACGCGATAGCCGAACGCCGCAGCCATCAGGCGGATCTGTCGGTTGAGGCCTTGCGTGAGCACGATGGAGAAGCCGAATTTCGCGATCTTGCGCACGCGACAGGGATCGGTCATCTGGTTGTGTACGCGCACACCCTTGGCCATGCCGCGGATGAACTCGTCGGTCACGGCCTTGTTCACCGCCACGAGGTATTCCTTTTCGTGGCGGTTTTCCGAACGCAGGATCTCGTTGACGATGTCGCCATTGCTGGTCAGCAGGATCAGGCCTTCGGAATCCTTGTCGAGCCGGCCGATAGGGAAGATGCGCTGCGGATGGTCGACAAAGTCGACGATGTTGCCATCGACGGTCTGATCCGTGGTGCAGGTGATGCCCACCGGCTTGTACAAGGCGATATAGACGCCGCGGTTTTTCGCTGACTCGGGGGCCATCGTTCGCGCGACGACGATCTCGCCATCCACGCGCACCACATCGCCCTCGAGGGCCTTGGCGCCCATGCCGACCACGTCCTCGTTGATCGTCACGCGACCGGCGACGAGCAGTTCGTCCGCCTCGCGTCGCGAGCAGAGGCCGGCCTCGCTGATGTACTTGTTGACCCGCATGTCGTTACGAGCGCAGGCCCACGCCGCGCGAGAGCAGGCGCAAGGCGATACCACTGAGGCCGACCACGAAGACCAGCATCACGATGAACGCGGTGACGATGGGCACGTCGCTCACGCCGAGCACGCCGAAGCGGAAGGCGTTGACCATGTAGAGGATCGGGTTGGCCAGCGAAATGGTGTGCCAGGGCTCGCCAAGCAGGTCGACCGAATAGAACACGCCACCGAGATACGTCAGTGGTGTGAGCACGAAGGTCGGCACCAGTGCGATATCGTCGAATTTCTTGGCGAACACGGCATTGACGAAGCCGGCCAGCGAGAACACCGTCGCACCAAGCACCACGGAGAGGAAGGTGATGATCGGGTGGGCCACATGCAGGTCGGTGAAGAACAGCGCAATCACCAGCACCAGGGCACCGACGATCACGCCGCGCGTCACTGCGCCAGTGACATAACCCAGCAGGATCACCCAGTTCGACATCGGCGAAACCAGCATTTCCTCGACGAAGCGGCCGAACTTCGCGCCGAAGAACGAGGAGGAGATGTTGCCGTAGCTGTTCGTGATGATGCTCATCATGACCAGGCCCGGCACGATGTACTGCATGTACGTGAAGCCATGCATCAGGCCGATACGGCTGCCGATGAGCTTGCCGAAGATGACGAAGTACAGCGTCATCGTGATCGCGGGCGGGATCAGCGTCTGCGTCCAGATGCGCAGGATGCGCGCGATCTCGCGGCGAACGATGGTGTTCAGCGCAACGAGGTTGGTGGCAGCGCTCATGCCGCGTTCTCCCTGCCGTGCTCGACCAGTCGGACGAAAAGCTCTTCCAGCCGGTTGGACTTGTTGCGCATCGAAGTGACGGTGACACCGTGCGAGGAAAGCGCGGCGAACAGGGAGTTCAGGTCGTGGGAGCGGGACATCTCGGCTTCGATGGTGTGATCGTCCAGCGTGCGGAGAACCACGCCGGGCAGGACGGGAAGGACGCCCGGTGCGCTGGGAACGTCCAGCACGAAGGTTTCCACGTCCAGCGTGGCCAACAGGCTCTTCATCGACGTGTTCTGCACGATGCGACCCTGGTCGATGATCGCGATGTTGCGGCAGAGCTGCTCGGCTTCCTCGAGATAATGCGTGGTGAGGATCACCGTGGTGCCGGCAGCGTTGATGCCGCTGACGAACTGCCACATGGAGCGGCGAATCTCGATGTCGACGCCCGCGGTGGGCTCGTCGAGGATCAGCAGCTTCGGCTCGTTCATCATGGCGCGGGCGATCATCAGGCGGCGTTTCATGCCGCCCGACAAGGTCCGTGCCTGGCCGTGTGCCTTGTCCCACAGGCGCAGCTCCTTCAGGTACTTCTCCGCGCGCAGGGAAGCCTCGGCGCGACCGATGCCGTAGAAGCCGGCCTGGTTCACGCAGATGTCGAAGGGCTTCTCGAACTGGTTGAAGTTGAGTTCCTGGGGCACCAGGCCGATCAGGCGCATCGCCTCGCTGCGGTGCTTGTGGATCGACACCCCGAAGATCTCCGCGTCGCCCGAGGTCGAGTTGACCAGGGAGGAGAGGATGCCGATGAGGGTCGACTTGCCGGCACCGTTGGGGCCGAGCAGGGCGTAGAAGTCGCCCGGTTCGACGGTCAGGGAGATGCCTTTGAGGGCCTCCACGCCGTTGCCGTAGGTCTTCCGTAAATTATTGACGTTTAAAGCAGGAGTGGTCATGGGCTGCGCCGGGATGACAAGCCGCCTATTATACCGGGCTTTGTCTGTCCACCTTGTTCCCGCACGTCAACAGAGACTTTCCATGGCCGAACAATTCCAGCTCCGACTCGCCGACAGCTTCATGCTCGCCCCCTCGGTGCGGCACCTGTCGTTCGAGCGTGCCGACGGCCAGCCGCTGGCCTTCGTGCCGGGGCAGTTCCTCCAGGTCCACTTCCATTACGACGATGGCAAGCCGACCAAGCGCAGCTATTCGGTAGGGACCATCGGGGACGGAACCGGGCCGGTCGATCGGGTCGAGATCGCGGTGAGCTACGTGGACGGCGGGGCGGCAACCAAGCTGCTGAGTGGTCTGAAACCGGGTGAGACGATCGACGCGAGCGGCCCGTATGGCCGTTTCTGCCTGATGGACGCCGACCAGAACCAGCGCTACATCCTGATTGCCACGGGTACCGGCGTCACCCCTTACCGCGCCATGTTGCCGCAGATCGCCAGCCTCATCGCCAGCCGTGGCTGCCGTTTCGTGCTCCTTTACGGCGCCCGCAACGAGGGAGAGCTGCTCTACGGCGAGGAGTTCGAGGCATTTGCCCGTACTCACGAGGGGTTCGATTTCCACCCCTGCCTGAGTCGGGGCGCCCGGCCGAACCCGCGTCCCCACGACCGCCTCGGCTATGTCCAGGACATGCTGGTGGAGCTGCAGCCCAACGGCGAGCAGGACATCGCCTACCTGTGCGGCAACCCGAACATGGTCGACGCCGCCTTCGCCTCGCTGAAGGAGCATGGGCTGTCGGTGCAGCACATCCGCCGCGAGAAATACATCTCTTCGCGCTGAAACGGCGCCCCGGCCTATACTTCCGCCCCATGCACGCCCACGTCCTCCCGCCCCATCTGACTCCGGAAATGCGGCGCTATGCGGCGCTTGACCAGCGGCTGCTGGCCGCTGTCCGCGCCATCCGCATCCTGCCGACGGTGTCCTGGCCGGCATCGGTCGAAGAGCGCCTCATCGAGGAATTCGGGGCCGGGCGCCTTTCGCTGCCGGATATCCGTTACCGGCCACCCGATCTGGGGGGCACCCGGGCCGAGTTGGAAGCGATCGAGCGGGAGGTCTGCGAAGACCATCCGATTGCCGAGTACCTGCGCCGAACGGCCGAATCCTGGCGCGTGGCCACCGAGATGCTCGATGCCGCCGGCACCGATGGCGTCACCGTCGCCTCGGTGGCGCTTTACGGCAAGCCGGGCGACGCCATCCCCGGAAGCAACCGCAGCAACCTCGATGCCGCCCGCTATTTCGTCGACCTGGCGGACGAGTTGGGTGCGGATCTGGAAACCGAGGACGCCACGGGCACGATTCCGGCCGAAGAACTGCGCCGCGACATGTCCGAGATGCTCGATGCCTTCTTCTCGCCGGGAACGATTTCGGTCGAAGTCGATCCCGAGCTCACCGCCAAGGCCGCGGCTGGCGCGACGCGCATCCGCCTGCGTGGTGGCATCCACTTCACGGAATACGACCGGCACCAGCTGCTCGCGCACGAGGCCTTCGTCCATTCGCTCACGGCGCTCAACGGCCGCGAACAGCCCGTGCTCGCCTCGCTGGCGCGTACATCGCCGCGTGTCACCGCCACGCAGGAAGGCCTGGCTGTGTTCGCCGAGCTGATGTCGGGTGCGATCGACATTTCGCGGCTGAAGCGCATCAGCCTGCGCATCCTTGCGATCGACATGGCGCTGAACGGCGCGGACTTCGTGGACGTGTTCCGTTATTTCCGCGAATGCGGGCAGAACGTGGGCGACAGCTTCCATTCCGCGCAACGGGTCTTCCGCGGCGTACCGCTGRCCGGCGGCTCGGCCTTCGCCAAGGACAACGTCTACCTATCCGGCCTGCTGGCGGTGCACACGTTCTTCCGCTGGGCCTTGCGCCAGCGCCGCCTCGACCTGTTGCGCAACCTGTTCGCCGGCAAGCTCGCCCTGCATGACGTGATGAGCCTCGAAGCCCATTTCGCCAGCGGCGATATCGTCGCGCCGCGCTATCTCCCACCGTGGATGCAGCACGTCCATGGCCTGGCCGGGAAGCTGGCCTTCTCACTCTTCGTCAACCATATCCATATGGCGGGCGTGGAGGCCGAGGAAATCTCCCTCGGCCTGTAGCGCGTACCCGTTACGGGCCGGGCACGATCGTGAAATCGCCGGGCGACACGGCGAAGAAAGGTCGCCAGTCACAGCGCAGGCGCATGCGTGCATGGTCGGTCGGCGTCTCCAGGGTGGGCAGCATCACCTCGGTCTCGCCGCTGTTCCGCACGTCCGTTGCGATGGGCGTGGCGAGCCACGTGTCGCCGCCATCGACGGAAAGATCGATCTCGAGAAAGTGACAGGAGATCGGTTCGCCCGTGGTGCCGGCGACATCCCAGCGTACGCGCAACGCCTGTCCAGCGATGCCTCGCGCCGCCGCTTCCGGCGATAGCACGGCGAAGGGCCGCCCGGTATCGACCACGCGCACCCGGGTGTCGGTGCTGGCGACCGTCGCATGCTCGCCACCGTTGTCTCTCACGGTGAGTCTGAAATTGAGCCGGCGCGATGTCGTCGGCAAGGTTTCGCCGGGCTCTGCGGTTTCACGGCCAAGCACCGCGGCCATCCTCGGGAAGCTGCGGTTGCCCGAACGTGTGGGCGCGAACGAACGGAACAGGGGGCCGTTGCCTTTATCCGTGAGTGAACCACGTTGCTCGTCGCCGACATCCATCTGCTCCCAGGTGTAGGTCAGGCGACGCGCACCCGCTTCCTGCTCCGCCATGGCTTCGAGAGCGAAGGGCGTGCGGGCCGGGATGACCTTCTCCTCGGCGAGCGGTTCGGGGTCGAACCATGGGGCGGACACCGGATTGATACGCTTGTTGGCGCAGCGCCCACCGCGTGACCCCAGCCACGCCTGCATCTGTTCGATGTTCGCGGCATGGAAGTACAGGTCCGAGCGTGCCTGCAACGCCTGCGCGTCGCCGCCGCAGCCGGAGGGCGCATAGCCCATCGCCGTGCTGCCGCTACCGGGTTCCACCGCGCGATCGGGGAGGGTCGGGCGGCTGCATCCGTTGGCGGTGGGCCACGCACCCAGCTGGCGGCCGAGCACATGGATCATGAACCCGATGGCATGCGGCTCACTCTCGGGATGCGCGTGGCCGCTCCATGCCGCGGCCTTGTGCGTGGCAAGAAAATCGGCGCGTCTATCGTCACTGCATGAGGTGCCGATATGGCTCTCGCCACCGAACAACGTCGTCACGGCATGTCCGATGTCGTAGTTGCGCTTGCCGATCTCGCGGTCGATCAGCGTCACCGTGGCGGGGCCCGGGTCCATGCGTCGGTAGGGATCATGTCGCGGATCGGCACGGATGATCCTGTCGTTGTCGTCGACCAGGGTGAAATGCACGCCGACATCGGTTTCGAAGACTTCATTGGCGCGATTCACGGCATGGACGATCTCGCCGAGCGCGTCTTCGACCGTGCCACCGAGTTTCGCGACATAGCGGCTGTCTGCGGCGACCGCAAGCCGGAAGTCGTGGCGGATGCCGCCACCACTTCGTGCCGTGGTCATCCTTGCGGCAAGCCCTGAATCCTCCGTCGGCGTGGCGGCCAGTGCGTCCGCTGGGGCAACCGACGTGTCGTCTGACGCGACGTTCGCCATCCTTGCCACCTCGCCGGGTCGAAGGATCCACTCGGCATGCCCGTCGCGAACGCTGGCTCGCATGCCTGCCTTCGACAGGTCCAGCCGAACGGTTCGCCCCTGCGTATCGCTGCCGCGAAAGCTCCGCATGCCGGGAAACTTCTTCGCGAGGGCAACGGGGAGGGCGCCCGAATCGCGCACGCGGAAGCGCGACGACGAGGTGGCGCTCGTCGGAAGGGTCACCTCGACGCTACGACTCGCGTCCTGGGGCAGTCGAAGCAGGCTCCGGCGCAGCGCCGGCTCGTCGACCACGACGTTCGCCAGTGACAGCAGGGGGAAAAGGCCGCCGACCAGGGCGGTAACGATAGCGAAACGCGACATGACGATCCTCGACGTGCAAGAAGGACCGTCGACGGTAGGCGCGCCAGCGTGGGCAATCTGCCGGATTCCGCATGGCTGACATGTAGCGTTTTCATATCACAGGATGTCGCAATGCAACACACCCCGGGTCGGGCGAATCGCCATGGCGGTGCTAACATCGACGCTTCACGGCGTGGCTGCAGGCCCGCTGTTCGTCCCTTTTCATTGAAGCTCCCACAGGACCCCATGGCCATCTCCGAGGAACTGCGGCAAGCCGCGCTCGAGTACCACCGCCTTCCCCGTCCGGGCAAGATCAAGGTCACGCCGACGACGTCATTGCTGACCCAGCGCGATCTTTCCCTCGCGTATTCGCCGGGCGTCGCCGCGGCGTGCGATGCGATCGTCGCCGACCCGCGGGAGGCCGCTGAGCTTACCGCGCGCTCCAACCTTGTCGCGGTGATCACCAACGGCACGGCAGTGCTCGGCCTGGGCAACATCGGCGCACTGGCGAGCAAGCCGGTGATGGAAGGCAAGGGCGTCCTGTTCCAGAAATTCGCCGGTATCGATGTGTTCGACATCGAGATCAATGAGAACGACCCGGACAAGCTGGTGGATATCATTGCCAGCCTCGAGCCGACCTTCGGTGGTATCAACCTCGAAGACATCAAGGCGCCGGAGTGCTTCATCGTCGAGCGCAAGCTGCGCGAGCGCATGAAGATTCCCGTGTTCCATGACGACCAGCATGGCACGGCGATCATCGTCGGCGCGGCGGTCATCAATGCGTTGCTGGTCACCGGCAAGAAGATCGAGGACGTGAAGCTCGCCACCACGGGCATGGGCGCCGCAGGTATTTCCTGCGTCGACATGCTGGTGACGCTGGGCCTGAAGCGCGACAACATCCTGGCCTTCGATCGCGACGGTGTCCTGCACACCGGCCGTACCGACCTCGACCCGGACAAGCAGCGCTATGCGCGCGATACCGACAAGCGCACGCTGGCCGAGATCGTCGTCGGCGCGGATATCTTCCTGGGCCTTTCCGCCGGTGGCATCCTCAAGCCGGAGATGGTCGCGACCATGGCCGAGCGCCCGATCATCTTCGCGCTGGCCAATCCGAACCCGGAGATCCTTCCGGAGGACGCCAAGGCTGTCCGCCCGGACTGCATCATGGCTACGGGCCGTTCGGACTACCCGAACCAGGTCAACAATGCCCTTTGCTTCCCCTACCTGTTCCGCGGCGCGCTCGACGTGGGCGCGTCGGTCATCAATGAGCAGATGAAGGTGGCCTGCGTGAAAGCCATCGCCGAGCTGGCGCGCCGTGAAGCGTCGGACGTCAGTGCACGGGCTTATGGCGGCAAGCCGCCGAGTTTCGGCCCCGAGTACCTCATTCCACAGCCGTTCGATCCGCGCCTGCTGATCCAGCTGCCGCCGGCGATCGCCCAGGCCGCCATGGATTCCGGTGTGGCCGAGCGTCCCATCCAGGACTTCCCGGCTTACATCGACCAGCTCACCAGCTTCGTCTTCCGCACTGGCCTGCTGATGAAGCCGGTGTTCGATCGCGCCAAGGCCGATCCGAAGCGCGTGGTCTACGCCGAAGGCGAAGAAGAGACCACGCTGCGTGCCGTGCAGACGGTGGTGGACGAGGGTCTGGCCCGGCCGATCCTGGTCGGCCGCCCCGACGTGATCGAGCGCCGCATCGCGCGCGCCGGTCTGCGTCTGAAGCCGGGTGTGGACTTCGAGATGTGCAACATCCACTCGGATCCGCGTTTCGAGGATTACTGGCGCCTCTACCACTCGATCATGGAGCGCCGTGGCGTCACGCCCGCCTCCGCCAAGGCCGTGGTCCGCTCGCGTCCGACGGTCATTGCCGCGCTGATGGTGGAGCGGGGCGAGGCCGACGCGATGATCTGCGGCCTGGTCGGCACGTATCACAGCAAGCTCGACTACATCACCGACATCATCGGACTGGATGAGGGCATTGCCGAGGCATCCGCGATGGCTGCGGTATCGACGGAGAAGGGCACCTTCTTCTTCCTCGACACCTATGTGCAGGACGACCCGACGGCCGAGCAGATCGCCGAAGCCACGCTGCAGGCCTCGCTTCGCCTGAAGCTGTTCGGCATCCAGCCGAAGATCGCCCTGCTGTCCAACTCCAACTTCGGCGGCCGCGAGACCCGCAGTTCGAAGAAGATGCGCGAGGCGCTGCGCCTGATCCGCGAGAAGGCGCCACGTCTCGAAGTCGAGGGCGAAATGCAGGCCGATGTGGCGCTCACCCCGGAACTGCGCGAGAGGATCTTCCCGAACTCGCGCCTGGAAGGTAAGGCCAACGTCTTCGTCTTCCCGAATCTGGACGCCGCCAACACGGCCTACAACATGGTCCGCGTGCTGTGCGACGGCGTGGTCATCGGCCCGATCCTGATGGGCGTGGCCAAGCCGGCCCACATCCTGACGCCCCAGGCGACGGTGCGCCGCGTGGTCAATATGACTGCCGTGGCGTGCGTCGAGGCGCAGATCCGGGCCGGGAAGCCGCGTACGGTTGTAAATGATTGATTGAGCGGCGCTTTGCGCCGCATCGCCGATGAATCGGCTCCCACCCAGCAAGCCCCTCCTTGCTCGGTAGGAGCCGCTTCAGCGGCGATCCCGCGGCAGCGGGCCAGTTCGCCGAACCCCCCCGTCCCAAACCGATTTATCACGAGACAAACCCCCATACCGCCGCGTATGTGAAAACTTCGCGGTATCATGGAAAGGTTTTCCCGCCACCCCAGCGGGCTCTACAGACCTCATGAAGCGCGCGCCACGCGCGAGCGGAGCATCCATGGACCAGATCGACGATATCCTGAACCAGGACCTCGACCCCACCGAAACCCGTGAATGGGTCGAGTCGCTCAACGCCGTCATCAATCACGACGGCACCGAGCGCGCGCATTTCCTGCTGGAGCGCATGGTCGACTCCACGCGTCGTTCGGGTGGCTACCTGCCGTTCGACCCGACCACCGAGTACGTGAACACCATCCCGCCGCACATGGAAGCGCGCAGCCCCGGTAACGCCGCCATCGAATGGCGCATCCGCTCGCTGATCCGCTGGAACGCGCTGGCGACCGTCGTGCGCGCCAACCGCAAGCCGGGCGACCTCGGTGGCCACATCTCCAGCTTCGCTTCCTCGGCGACGCTGTACGACGTCGGCTTCAACCACTTCTGGCGCGCACCCAGCGAAGACCATCCGGGCGACCTCGTGTTCCACCAGGGCCATTCGGCCCCGGGTGTGTACGCGCGTTCGTTCCTCGAAGGCCGCATCAGCGAAGAACAGCTCGACCTCTTCCGTATGGAAGTGGAAGGCAAGGGCAAGGGTCTCTCCTCGTACCCGCATCCGTACCTGATGCCGGACTACTGGCAGGTACCGACCGTGTCCATGGGTCTCGGCCCGATCCAGGCGATCTACCAGGCGCAGTTCTGGAAGTACCTCGAGCACCGCGGCCTCATTCCGAAGTCCGATCGCAAGATCTGGTGCTTCATGGGCGACGGCGAGTCGGACGAGCCGGAGTCGCTCGGCGCGATCTCGCTGGCCGGCCGCGAAGGCCTCGACAACCTCATCTTCGTCATCAACTGCAACCTGCAGCGCCTCGACGGCCCGGTTCGCGGTAACGGCAAGATCATCCAGGAACTCGAAGGCGTGTTCCGTGGCGCCGGCTGGAACGCGATCAAGGTGGCGTGGGGCAGCTACTGGGATCCGCTTCTCGCCCGCGACACCACGGGCAAGCTGCGCCAGCTGATGATGGAAACCGTCGACGGCGAGTACCAGGCCTGCAAGGCTTTCGGTGGCGCGTACACGCGTGAGCATTTCTTCGGCAAGTACCCGGAAACGGCCGCGCTGGTCGCCAACATGTCCGACGACGACATCTGGCGCCTCAACCGCGGCGGTCACGATCCGCACAAGGTCTACGCGGCCTACCACGCGGCCGTGAACACCAAGGGCATGCCGACCGTGGTCCTCGCCAAGACGGTGAAGGGTTACGGCATGGGCGCTGCGGGCGAATCGCAGAACCCGGCGCACAACCAGAAGAAGATGGATACGGACGCGATCCGCGCCTTCCGCGACCGCTTCAACATCCCCATTCCCGACGACAAGCTCGAGGAAGTGCCGTACTACCATCCGGGCAAGGACTCGGAGGAAGTGCAGTACATGCTCGAGCGCCGTCGCGCGCTCGGCGGTTCGCTGCCGCAGCGTCGTCGCAAGTCGGACAAGTCGTTCACCGCGCCGACGCTCGAAGCCTTCGAGCAGATCACCAAGGGCACGGGCGAGCGCGAGATCTCCACGACCATGGCCCTCGTCCGTGGCATGAACCTCATGCTGCGTGACAAGGAACTCGGTCCGCGCGTCGTGCCGATCGTTGCCGACGAGGCTCGCACCTTCGGCATGGAAGGCATGTTCCGCCAGATCGGCATCTACGCGCCGTTCGGCCAGAAGTACCGTCCGCAGGACGCCGACCAGCTGCTGTACTACCGCGAAGACCAGAAGGGCCAGGTCCTCCAGGAAGGCATCAGCGAAGCCGGCGGCATGAGCGCGTGGCTGGCTGCAGCAACGAGCTACAGCATCAGCAACGTGGCGATGCTGCCGTTCTTCATCTACTACTCGATGTTCGGTTTCCAGCGCATCGGTGACCTTTGCTGGGCGGCGGGCGACATGCGCGCGCGCGGCTTCCTCATCGGTGGCACGGCAGGCCGCACCACGCTCAACGGCGAAGGCCTGCAGCACGAAGACGGTCACTCGCACCTACTCTCCGGCGCGATCCCGAACGTCATCTCCTACGATCCGACCTTCTCCTACGAGCTGGCGGTGATCCTGCAGGACGGCACGCGCCGGATGATGCAGGAGCAGGAAGACGTCTACTACTACATCACCGTGATGAACGAGAACTATGCCCACCCCGACCTGCCCAAGGGCAGCGAGGAAGGCATCGTCAAGGGCATGTACCTGTTCAAGGACGGTGGCAAGGCGAAGAAGAACGAGCCGCGCGTGCAGCTGCTCGGTTCGGGCACGATCCTGCGCGAAGTCATCGCCGCGGCGGAGCTCCTGGAGAAGGACTTCGGCGTGACGTCGGACATCTGGTCGGTGCCGAGCTTCTCGGAAGTCCGTCGCGAAGGTTTCGACGCCGAGCGCTGGAACCGCCTGCATCCGGAAGCCACGCAGCGCGTGCCCTACATCACCGGCTTGCTGGGTGAGCGTCAGGGCCCGGCCGTTGCCGCGACCGACTATGTCCGCGAGTTCGCCGACCAGGTGCGTGCGTTCATGCCGGACGGCATGCGCTACACGGTGCTCGGTACGGACGGCTTCGGTCGCAGCGACTCGCGTGCGAACCTGCGCAGCCACTTCGAGGTCGACCGCTACTGGATCGCCCACGCCGCCCTGGCCGCCCTCGCGAAGGATGGCAAGGTCAACGCGAAGGATGTGAGCCGCGCCATCAAGGAATACAAGCTGGACGTCGACAAGCCGAACCCGCTGTACGCCTGATAGCAGGGAAACGAAGAGGGGCCGGAGCAATCCGGCCCCTTTTTTTTGTTGGTGTCCTGTGGGAGCCGATTCATCGGCGATCCCGCGCCAGCGGGCTAGCCCACGGCAAGCACCCATCGCCGATAAATCGGCTCCTACCGCAACGTCACATCGTGTCCATGGCTTTGCCACGCCGAAGCTGGTATCTCTTTGGGGCATTCGACTTCGGATTCCCGCCATGCGCTCCGTCCTTCTTGCTGCCGCCGTCCTCTCGCTCGCCGCCTGCGCGACAACGCCGTCCGACCACGGTTCGCGGTCGCGCCTGCTGTACATCGCCGGCAGCAAGGTGCCGTGCACGAATGGCGTCATGAAGACCGAATGCCTGCAGTACCGCGAGACGCCGAAGGACGCCTGGCAGATCAACTACGCGCCGGTCGAAGGCCTCGACTGGAAGCCGGGCAATGAGTACCTGGTGAAGATCACCGAGGTGCATGCGAAGAATGTTCCGGCTGACGCTTCGCCGGTGACGTGGCATGTCGACAAGATTGTCGAGCAGCATCCAGTGCCGTGATTCGGTTTCTGGCCAATCACTACTTAAAATGCAGCATGTGAGCGATTTCAACAGCTTCCATGCTAACTGCCGGAACGGCGTTGCGATTCCGCCGTCGGCGCCGTGGTTATCAACGTAGGCATCTTGTTTGCCCGTTTCCAAAGGGCGACGCTCCTCCTTGAGTCATGAGTTCATTGCACGCAGGCATTCACGAATGCGCGTGTCGATGCTCACCAGCCACGGAGAGGAGCACCAWGAAACGACGTCACTTCATCCAGGGTATGGCCACCGCCGCCTTCGCGTACGCCGCGACCCGCAGTGGAGCGTTAAAGGCACAGTTGAGCTGTTCATCGATCTACGTGCGCCGCGACTACTTAGCGCTATCCAGTTCCGAACGGGCAAACTTCGTTGATGCCTTAAAGCGAACGAATCGACCTCGGCTTGGTCTTCCGTTGCCGACGGTGTACGACGGCTTTGCCCAAGAGTACTCGACATATCAGAAATCGTTCCTGACGTGCGGTGCCGATTCCCTAAGCGGGCTTAGTCGTCTGCGGCAGTTCCTTATGCGTTTCGAGCGAGAGCTTCAACGGATTGATCCCTCGGTGAGTCTTCCGTACTGGAACTTTCCGCTCGACTCGCAGGCGCCGGAAAGGTCTCTCGTCTTTTCACCTGACCTCATGGGAGGCAATGGCCAAGGGTCCCACTCCGAGGTAGTAGACGGATCGTTTGCTCATTGGA
>NZ_JBFUIT010000010.1:0-42020 GCF_056401735.1 Luteibacter sp. P4_D7_3 | reverse complement strand
CGCCACGATGGAGCCAGGGCGCGAGCACGTGCGACATATTTCCTCACTTTGTTGGACCTTGCCGCCCATCGGATTGCTTTGCACGCGTAAGCGCGGCCTTCGTAACGCACTCATCATGATCGGCCTGGTGTTTCCGGTGCTGGTGATCGACCGTAACCGGATATTCGCAGCACTGTTTTCTTTCGCCCTGGTCATCCTGTTCCGTCGCGACGTACGCCGTCCGTTGCCATGGAAGTCGGTCGGCATCATCGGCATTCTCGGGGCGACCGTGTTCTCGGTGCTGGGTGCGGTGCGTTCGGGCTCGCTGGACAATGTGAAACTGCCCTTCAGTGCGCTGTACCGCGCTTCGCCGCAGGGCGTCAAGTGGCTGGCGCTTTACGTCAGCGCCGGCCCTTACAACTTTGCATCGATGGTGACCAAGGGCTATACGGACGCGGCCATCCTGATCGGGCAGCTCATTCCGCTCAGCGGACCCACCACAGTGGCAGCGGCGTCTATTCCTTTCGATGCGTCCAACATCAACGTGGGTACGGAGTTCCTGCCGTTTCTCCTGGCCTACGGACCCTGGGGCGCCGTCGCTTCGATGCTGCTGCTCTACGCCCTGCTGCTGTGGAGCGTGCGCCGGTTACGCGCCTCGGTGTCGCTGTTCTCGCTGCTGATCTTCCTGCGCATCGCCTATGTCTGCCTGATGTCGCCTTTCGCACCGCAGGCCTTCATCTGGACCAATGCCGCCTTCGTCATCCTCTGCCTGCTCATGCAGCTGTTCGCTGCCTTGCTGCCGACGCGGCGTGACAGCGGCACCCTCCCACTTCCCCACGAGCCCTACGCATGGAACAAGACGAGATCTATCTGATCGACCTATGGCACATCTTCCTTCGGGAGTGGCGCTGGTTCGTCGCCGTGCTCGTTATCGTGCTCGGGCTCACCTTTGCCTGGGTACACACGGCACGCAGCCAATGGGAGGCCACCGTCTGGATACAGGTGGGCCAGATCGGTTCCGCACCGCCCGGCCAGGAGATGAAGGTCGAGTCGTTCCAGCGCGTGATCTCGCGGTTGCAGACCGCTGCCTTCCGGGACGCCGTGGTTGCCAGCCTCGGTCTTCCGTTGGGGTCGCCCGAGGTGAACCTGTATGACAGGAGTTTGAAGGTCGATCCCGATGGCTATGCCAACCTCTTGAAGGTCAGCGTCCGCGCGTATTCGGCGCAGCAGGCGAGCGACCTTGCCAAGGCAACACTCGGCCAGTTGCAGGCCATCCACGCGCGCATCCGCGCCTTGCCGCTGAAGCTGGCCAACGATCGCCTCGATGAGCTCGACAGCAACCTGCATATCGCACTCGCCGACCGCGACCGCCTGGCGAGCGCTACCGCGTCCGCCGATCATGCCGCGGCAGCGCTCGCCGGGGTCCTGCTGGCAAGCAAAAACGAAGATATCCGCGCGCTGCAGCAGGCGCGCAGCGAGCTCGTCGTGCGCCTGGCGCCGAACTACACCTTCGACACCTCCACGCCATGGCCCATCTATGTGCCCGCAGGCCGTGCCTTCCCCAACAGCGTCCTCGGCATCGGTATAGGTGTCGTGTTTGGCCTGTTCCTGGCCGGCGTGGCCGCCATCGGCCGAAATGCGCTACGGCGTCGTTCAACCAAAGCACGTGCTCCCGGCACTCACTGACCCGACACACCGGAAGATGAACGACTATGAGTGCCCAATCGACACCTGAACCGATCGACGACGCGCGTCTGCTCGACACGCAACGGGCGTTCGACAGTGTCGCCGCCGACTACGACGGTCCGCGCGGCAACAATGCACTCATCCAGCGCATGCGCCAGACACTCTGGGATACCGTCGTGGGCGAACTGGGACGAGGCTCGCACCTGCTCGACATCGGCTGCGGCACGGGTATCGATGCGTCCGAATTCGCGAGGCGTGGCTACGAGGTGATGGCGACAGACTGGTCGCCATCGATGGTCGCACGCACATCGGCCCGTGCAGGCGACCCCTCATTGGGCGGCCGTCTCACCGCCAGGCACCTCGGTGTCCAGGAGCTCGGCCGTCTCGATGGCACGTTCGACGGCAGCTTCGACGGCATCTATTCCAACTTCGGACCGCTCAACTGCGCACCCGATCTGCACGACGTGGCCGCGCAGTGCGCGCGCCTCCTGCGTCCGGGCGGTGTCATGGTCTTCTCGGTGATGGGTCGCATCTGTCCCTGGGAAGCGGCGCACTACGCCCTGCGCGGCCGTTTCCGCAGGGCGGCGGTGCGTGGAGCGCGTGGCGCGACGGCGGTGGGAATGAACCGCCATACCATCTGGACGAAGTATTACCTGCCGCGCGAGTTCTACCGTCCTTTTGCCGACCATTTCCGGCTTGCCGGATACAGCGCGCTCAGCCTGTTCATGCCGCCGCCGTACATGGTCGAGCGCTACGAGCGCCGCCCGGCGTGGTATGAACGTCTTGGCCGGATCGATGATCGCTTCGGCAAGCTGCCGCTGCTGCGCGACATGGGCGATCACTTCCTGATCGTGATGCACCGGCACTAACCCCATGACCGCGTCACTGATTTCCACGCGAACGGTCCTCGAGGGTGGCCTGACCACGCTGCCGCGCGGCGTGTCGCGAGCGCCGCTGCATCTGCGCGATGGTCGTGTGGTCGCGTCGTCTGCCGACGATGTGTTTCGTGTCGACGTACGTGGGCACCGGATATTCCCTGGGCTGATTAACTCGCACGAACATCTGCAGGTCAATGCCGTACCGGCCCTGCGCGGCGCCGGGCCCTTTCCGAACAGCTACGCGTGGATCGCAGCCTTCCAGAGCCACTTTCAGAACGACGATGTCATCGCCGCGCTGCAGGTACCGAAGTCCGTCCGGTTCCGCCACGGCGCACTGAAGAACCTGCTCGCCGGCACCACCTTTGTCGTTCACCACGACCCCTGGCATCCCGTGCTCGACGCGGACGACTTCCCCGTCTCGCTGCTTCGCGACCATGGATGGAGCTATACGCTGGATGGTCCGGACTTCGGTCCGTCTGTGCGTGAAAGCTACGTTGCCACGCCTGCCGGGCGACCGTGGATGATTCATCTGGCCGAAGGTACGGATAGCGTTGCCGCCTCCGAACTCGCGCGCCTGGACGCGCTCGGTTGTCTCGGTGGCAATACCGTGCTTGTCCACGGCGTGGGCTTGGATGATGCTGACATAGAACGGGTTATTGCCCGCGACGCTGCCGTGGTCTGGTGCCCTGGCAGCAACAGGGCGCTTCTCGGCGGTACGCTCGATCCGCGTCGACTGTACGGGGCCGGCCGCCTTGCGCTGGGTACTGACTCGCGTTTGAGCGGGCGGCGCGACCTGCTCGACGAGCTGAGTGACGCCGCGGCGCGCGGTGACCTCTCGCACACGGCCCTGCTTTCCCTTGTCACGACCGACGCGGCTCGCATCTTCCGGCTAGGACTGCGAGGCAGTCTCGAGATCGGTGCGCCAGCGGACCTGGTCGTCGTACGTGATCGCGAAGGCCTTGCTGCGGACAGCCTGATCGGCCTGGCGCGCAGCGACATTCGCGCGGTCGTCCGCGACGGCGTGCCGCGCATCGCCGATCCGGATTTCGCCGCCTGGTTCGCCGCCGCCGGCGTCGAGGTCTTACCTGTGTATCTGGACGGTCGTCCGAAGCTGATCGCACGCGCCTTGTTCGATCCGGCCGTGGTCGTTCTCGAGGCCGGACTCGACGCGCACCTTTCCGATGACAAACGCGAGCCAGACCTCGCTGTGGAGGCCCGGTGTCACTGACTTCACCCCTGCCCGTACTGGATCCGCTCGAGGCGTATGCATTGTGGTCGTCGAGTTATCCGGCGCACGCGCACAATCCGGTCATGATGGCCGAGGAGCGCGCCATGCTGGCTTTGATGCCCGATAGACTGCGTGGCCGTCACGTGCTCGACGCCGGGTGCGGAAGCGGCCGGTATCTGATTCACGCGCTCCGCCGTGGCGCATCCAGGGCCATCGGCGTGGACCTTTCCCCTGCCATGCTCCAACGAGCGCGTGAGGCGCTGGGCAACGCTCTCGACGATGCAAACGTCGACCTGCGCGAAGGCGACCTCACCGCCCTGCCGGTGCCTGGCTCGACGGCCGACCTCACGGTATGCGGCCTGACCATCGGACACCTGGAGCAACTCGCGCCCGCGCTGGCCGAACTGCGCCGCGCCACGCGTCCCGGCGGACGCATCCTGTGCAGTGACGTGCATCCCATCGGCCATGCGCTGGGCTGGCAACGTGATTTCCGCGCAGGCGGCCAGCGTTACGCCGTGCGTCATACACGGCACCTGTACAGCCACTGGCACACGGCCTGCTCGACGCTCGGCCTGGCGATCGAGCGCGTGGTGGAGCCGATGCTCGATCCCGCCGACATCCCTGCCGGTGCGCACTTCGATCCGATGGCCCTCGAAGTCCCGGTGGCCCTTGTCTTCCAGTTGAGGCGTATTGCATGAACCTTCTCGACACATCGACGCCCGRCGCGGACGGGTCGCCACGGACCTTGCTGATCAACCCGACGATCACATCGCGCTCTAGTGCACGATTTCCCCTTTCACTCCTGAATCTTGCCGCAGCGCTGGACCGAAGCGGGCACAGCCGGATCGTGGACGGTAACGTCGACCGGGACCTGGTTAGCGCTACGCTGGCCGCGATCGCCAGCGACCGCTTCGACGCCGTTGGCGTCAGTGTGATGGGCGGGCCGCAGATCGCGCCGGCCATCGCGGTTTCCCGCGCGATTCGCGAGCACCATCCCCGGTTACCGATCATCTGGGGCGGCTACTTCCCGACACTCAATACGGAAACGGCGCTTTCCGCGCCCTATGTCGACTATGCCATTCGCGGGCAGGCCGAAGAGAGCCTGCCGGAACTGGTCGCAGCGCTGGCGCGTCCCGGTCCGCCTGCCATAGCGCACATAGGCAACCTCTCGTGGAAGCGCGAGGGAGCGCCCGTGCACAACCCCAGCCGGCGTTTCTCGATGGTCGACAACGGTATGGTGCTGCCGTACGAAAAGCTGGGCGACCCGCGTCGCTACCTCGCACGTACCTTCCTTGGTGAACGTACCGTATCGCACCAGGCCGCCATCGGTTGTCGCTTCCGCTGCACGTTCTGCGGAGTCAACGCGATGTTTGGCGGCATGACCGCCTTGCCGACGGCCAAGCGGCTCGAGCGCGAACTTAGCTACCTCAAGTACGAGCTCGGCGCGGACTCCATTCTCTTCTTCGACAACAACTTCTTCGATCGCGAAGTGGAGATGATTCCGTTGCTCGAGGTGATGGCGAAGCTGGAAATGCCGTGGTGGTGCTTTGCGCGCACCGACGCGCTGCTGAACCTCTCGGAGAGCACCTGGGAGCTGGTGCGCAAGAGTCGCCTGCGCATGGCCTACCTGGGCGCCGAGTCGCCGAACGGCGCCATGCTCAAGGAGATCCGCAAGGGAACGCGGCCCGACCAGACGCTGGAAGTTATCGATCTGTGCCGTCGCAACGGCGTGATTCCCGAGCTGTCGTTCATGGTGGCGCCACCGCAGAACACCGTGGAGGAGACGGAGCAGACATTCGAGTTCATCCGCGAGGTGAAGCGGATCAATCCTGCGTCGGAGATCGTGATTTACATCTACACGCCGCTGCCGGAAAGCAGCAAGCACGAGAAGGACCGAGGCAAGCGCGCATCCACGCCACTGCTGGACCTGGATGGCAAGCCACTGGTCTTTCCGTCGTCGCCTGAAGAGTGGACGGAGAAACGCTGGGTCGACTATGCCTGCCACGCCGACGCCCCCTGGCTGACGGATGACCTGCGTCGACGCATCAAGGATTTCGTGACCGTGCTGCGCTCCCGCTATCCCACCGTGCAGGACCTGCATTCGCCGTCATGGGCCAAGCGGGGGCTGAGCACGATGGCCTCATGGCGCTACCACCGTCGCCAGTACGACAGGCCTTGGGAGCTGAACCTCGCGAACCGGCTGGTGCGTCTGCGCATTCCGCAGGTTTCAGGTGCCTAAGCGAGCAACATCCGTGCACGTTACCCAGATCAATTTTCTCCGTGCCCCCGCGGGCTGCTCGCCAGACGAGTTGTTCGAACGATGGCCATCGCTGGTCGACATCCCGGAAGCGGCCGCCGCTTCGGGAACGCGTGTTTCAGTGATCCAGGTCGCCGCGCGCCAGTGCCTGGTTACCCGGCATGGCATTGACTACCACTTCGTCGACCCGGGCGGCACGCGCTCATCGGCGGCGCGCGGACGTTTCTTTGCGGATCTGGTGGCCGATATCGGTAGCGATGTCGTTCACGTGCACAGTCTCGGTTTCGCCGCGGACGCTTTTGCGGTGGCCCGGCGCCTGCCGCGCGTGCCCATCCTGATCCAGGATCACGCGGACCGCCCGCCACGTTGGTGGCGACGGGCGCAGTGGCGCGCATGGTACGCGGCGGCTTCCGGTATCGCTTTCACCTCACCGGGGCTTGCGGGTCCGTTTACGCGCGCCGGGCTATTCGCACAACGGACACGGCTGTTCGCCATTCCGGAATCGAGCAGCCGGTTCCATCCGGGCGATCGTACGGCCGCGCGAGCCGAGACGGGCATGGCGGGCGATCCCTGCGTGATATCGGTGGGGCACCTCAGTCATGGCAAGGATCCGCTGGCCGTGCTGGATGGCGTCGCGCGCGCTTCGCAGCGGCTTCCCGGTATACAGCTCTACCTTGCCTTCGGACGTGCTCCGCTGCTGGACGAGGTGCGCCACCGAATCGATAGCGACCCGCGCCTGCACGGCCGCGTACACCTGCTAGGTCCTCAGCCGCACGCACGGATCGAGATGCTGATGCGTAGTGCAGACCTCTTCGTCTCGGGAAGCCTGGGCGAAAGTTGTGGTTTCGCTTTGCTCGAGGCATTGGCCTGTGGAGTGACCCCGGTGGTCACGGATATCCCGTCGTTTCGCTCGCTGACGGGTAATGTGGTCGGCGAGCTGTGGCCGTGCGGAGACAGCGGGCGCCTGGCCGACGCATTGGTTCGTGCAGCGGGTATTCGTCCCTCGCGCGCGGACGTGCGCGCCTTTTTCGACGCTACGCTTTCGTTCGCCGCCGTCGGTCGCCAATGGGCGGAGGCCTATGCAAGGCTGCTCGCCGATCGCCGGGAGGGCCGGTCATGAAGATCGCCATCGTTGTTCCCGGGGGCATGGATCGCACGGGAGAATATCGAGTCATTCCCGTCTTCCTGGCCCTGGTGGTGCGGCTCGCTCGCCGTCACGACGTGCATGTGTTCGTCCTGCATCAGGAGCCGCTGCCGGCTACCTGGTCCTTGATGGGTGCCACTGTGCATAACATTGGCGATGGGTGGCCCCGCCTGCGGGCCATAGCGGCTATTCGTGCGGAGCATCGCCGTTCGCCGTTCGCCCTGGTCCACGCCATTTTTTCCGGATCGTGCAGTCTTATCGCGGTGACGGCGGCAAAGCTGTTGCGCATCGCGAGCCTCGTGCACATCGCTGGCGGTGAACTCGTCGCGCTTCATGCCATCGGCTATGGCGGCCGTCGCCGATGGAAGGGGCGTCTTCGCGAGGCCGTCATGCTTCGGGCCACCGATGCCGTGACCGCTGCAAGCGCTCCGATCGTCGATGCTCTGGCGGCACTGGGTGTCCCGGCGCGACGCATTCCGCTAGGCGTCGACACAGCCGCGTGGCCGCCGCTCGCTCCCCGCCTTCGCGTCGCTCCTAAAGCCCGACTGATTCACGTCGCCAGCCTCAATCTGGTCAAAGACCAGGCGACGTTGCTCCGCGCACTGGCGGCAGTGCGTGACGCCGGCGTCGACTTCGAGATCCAGATCGTCGGCGTCGACACGCTTGAAGGAAAGATGGCCGTCCTGGTTCATCAGTTGGGCCTCGAGGATCGCGTGCGCTTCCTGGGCTTCCGCACGCAGCGCGAACTGCGTCCCCTCGTCGCGGCGTCCGATCTTCTGGTCATGTCTTCGATTCATGAGGCCGGGCCGCTCGTGCTTCTCGAGGCAGCGGTGACCGGTGTGCCCACGGTCGGTACGGCCGTGGGCCACATCGCGGAGTGGTCGCCACTAGCGACGCTCGCCGTCCAGGTTGGCGATTGGGTGGGTCTTGCCGCAGCCATCCAGCGCGTCCTGGGCGACGAGGCATTGCGTTGCAGGCTGGCCGCAGCCGCGCAGCGGATGGCACTCGCCGAGGACGCCGACTACACCGCGCGAACCTTTGACTGCCTATATCACGAGCTGCTGGCGCGGCGCGGCGACGCCGCCTAGGCGGAGGGGCCCTAGGCGAGAGGTGCCGCGGGCTCGAGCGCCGCTCGTACGACGTACAGCGTATCCATGCGCGGCACCGGGCGCGTCAGCCACGTGAGAATGCGCCGACGATGACCTTGGGTGACCCAGCTCTGGCCCTGTAGCCACAGCTGTGTGCGCACCATGTCAGCGCGTTCCTGGACGCTTTCGGCCGACGGACGCAGGCGGTTGCGGAGGCATCGCGCCACCTCGCCGACGTTGCGCGACCACTCGACGCCGGGCAGCGCGCGCAGCCACAGGTCCGAGCAGGACACATCGGTCAGCGTCCACCGCCGCGACATGGCACGGAGCAGAGGGGGGCATTCGCGCTGCAGACGAGCGAGGATCGGCGGCGGTACCGCGTGGGCGTAGTAGCGTGCGACAAGGTTGAGCGGTGGCAGGGCCCACCAGGCAGATCCGACTTGCGCGTCGGCCCATAGGGCCTGCCAGTCGCTTTCCACCATGCGCGTCGAAAGGAGGGAGATATCGTTCAGGTGCATCAGTCGGAGGCTGCGGCCGCATATGTTGCCGGCAGCGTGCAGCAACAGGTGGCTCATCAACGCGCCGTTCGACGGATACGCGTTGAGGCCGGGCCGTGGATGGCTGGGGTAGATACGCGAGGTGATGTCGACCGTGGAGACGGGGAGCCGTTCCTGGATGCGCGTATGCAGTTCGATAGTGACCGGCGTGTCGCGATGCTCGCCAAGCCCTGAAACAGCATGGCTGTCGATAGGCTTGAACACGCGGTGCTTCCATTGCACGAACGATTCCTCGTAGCCCAGTTCGCAGAGAAGGGCCGTCACGGAGCCGACATCATCTTCGCGGACGAGCAGGTCGATATCGGCCATGGGACGATCGCCCGGCGCATAAATCCCGAGCGCGTGTAGCGCGGAACCCTTGAGCGGAACGATCGCGACGCCTACATCGCGCGCACCCTGGTCGATGCGATCGAGCAGCGTGGCAATACGTCGATACCTTTTTTCTACGTGGTCCCGCTGGGTGGCGAGAAAGAGTCGCCACGCGGGCTTCTGCCAGGTCGACAGGCGACTGAGCAGGGGCGAGACCCCATGGGCCACGGCCACGGCCGAAGCCAGTCGCCATTCGAGATCGGTCCACGCCGGTAGCTGGGTGCCCGGACGGGCCAGCGCGAGTTCCGCGGCGAGCGATTCGGTCGTGCGACGAAGGCCGCTGCGTACGAGCTTCAGCGAGGGCATCATGACGGTACCTACAGTAGGGGCAGGGCGATGGTCTGCATCGCCATGAACGGCGAGGGCGTCGGCTGTTCGCTACGATGTTCGGATTCGTTCGCAAACAGTTGGTTCCAGCGGCTTTCGAGCAAGGCATGCGCCTCGCTTCGCTCGACAGGCGAGAGGGTGTCGCGCGCCTGACGCAGGTTGACCTGCTGGTGGAGCAGGTCGCGCATGCTTCGGTAGAAGTCGGAATCGTAGGCCCCGCGGAACATCATGGCGAGGTCGTTGCTGTCGCGCCAATGGGTCTTCCGGCCGAGTTGCGCCTTCACTTCTTCATAGAACTTCGTACCTGGCAGCGGATAGGACACGCTGACACCGATATCGTCCGGAGCAGCCTCGGCGACCAGATCGCGGGTGGCGAGCAGATCGGTCAGCTGCTCGCCGAGGTATCCCAGCTGGATGAAGAACCCCACGCGCACGCCGTGCTCGCCGAAGCGTTGGCGCGCTGCGATCAGCTCGGCAACCGTGGTGCCTTTGTTCATTCGATCGAGCACGCGTTGACTCCCGCTTTCTGCACCGATCCAGGCTTCGGCGCAACCGGCGTCGGCCAGCGCGGCGACCATGCGCTCGCTGCCCAGGTCGGCGCGGGTCTGAATGGTGAAGGGCACGGAGCCGTCGCTCTCGTGGAGGTGCTCGGCGAAGGCGGTCACCCAATCGACATGGAAGCCGAAGATGTCGTCGGCCATCCAGATGTGATCTGGCCGGAACGTGTGCTTGAGGTATGTCATCTCCGCGGCGACGTCTTCCGCGTTGCGCTGCTTGTAGTGATTGCCCCATATGGGCTTGGCGCACCAGTTGCAGCGGAACGGGCAACCGCGTGACGCGGCCATGTTAAGGCTGAAGTAGCCGTGCCGTTCCTGCCACAACGACCGGTAGCGTTCGATGTCGACCAGGTCCCACGCGGGGCGCCCGACCACGCGCGGGTCCGGCGGGACGGCGCCCAGGCGGACCAGCTCGGTCTTTCCATCGACGAGCGTGGCCACGCCGGAAAGGCCGGCGGTCCAGCTGATGGGATCGATGTCCGGCGTGCGTTGCAGCCGGTCGACCAGGGCCGCCAGCGCGGCGATGCCTTCGCCAACCAGGACCGCATCGGCTCCTGCGGCGAGAAAGGCCTCTGGCTGGTCCGACGCGTCGGAGCCGGCGACGATGACCCGCGCGCCGTAGGCACGGGCCTCGGCGATCATCTGGCACGCCGCGTCGCGCATCCGACTGAGGCACATCTTGGTCAGGTAATTGAAGTTATCTTCATAGATGACGACGAGATCGGGACGCGCGGCATGCAAGGCGCCGGCGTACTCTTCGACGCCGCCGGCGAGCATGGCATCGAATAACGCCAGTTCGTGGCCCATCTCGCGAAGCAGGGCCGCCACCTGGATCGTGGCGAGGGGTGGATAGGGTTTGCCGCGTTCCCACTGCTTCGGATCGTATCGAAGGAAGTAGGAGTGGCCGACCTGAATCTTGAGCATGTCGGGGGAACCTCGATCATCGCATTGGTCCGTGAGTGCCCCCGGGCACCCAGACGGTTGCCTTGATGGCAGCATCACCGCGTCACCGTTTCCTTACGCAACCTTTCCGCCGGTGCCGTGCACCCATGGGCATCACCTGCCGGGATGCCGCATGGCCCAGAACACCCTTACGGGCATTGGCGACATTGGCGCCGATCCCTTCTTCGAGCGCTCGCCTTATCCCTTCGCCATGGTCAAGACCATCCTCGGGGCGCAGTTCAGCTTCGACAGCACCCATCCGGCGCTGCTCGAGCTGGTGGAGGCGGCGTACGGTGGTCTGGCGGGCCCCCGGTCCGGAACGCTACTGCCGGCATTCCGTGTCGAGCTGCGCCTGTTGCCGCGACATCGCGCGGCGGTGTGCGACGAGCCGCCGCGCGTACTCACGCAATCGGGGGCGGGCGTGATCTGCGGCATCATGGATGCATCCAACTACGTGATCGTCGACCACACGCGCCATCAGGCTCTGGTGGTGGTGTCGGAAGACATGCTCGACCGGCCGTATCACGTGCGTTACGAACTCATCGAATTCGCCGTCTTCGTGCTCGCCGCACGCGGCATGGACCTCGTTCCGCTGCACGGCGCCTGCCTGGGTCTCGATGGCCGCGGCGTTCTCCTTCTCGGCGCCAGTGGGGCCGGGAAGTCAACACTCGCCCTTCATGGGTTGCTCGAGGGAATGGACTTCGTCGCCGAGGATGCGATCTTCGTCGACCCGCGCAACATGGAAGCGCGCGGCGTCGGTAATTTCCTGCACGTGCGCGAGGATGCCTTGCGCTTCATCGACGAGGGTCCGATGCGCCGATGGATCGAGGGTTCGCCGACCATACGGCGGCGCAGCGGCGTGGAGAAATTCGAAGCCGACCTTCGTCATGGTGCTGGCAACGTCGCAACGGCACCGCTGGCATTGATGGGCGCGGTGTTCATATCCGCTGAGGTGGTCGACGCCGCCGCCGACATGCTCCTGCCGCTGGAGCACCATGAGATTGCACCCCTGCTGCTGGCTGACCAGTCCTATGCGTCCACCCAGGCCGGATGGCACCGCTTTGTCCACCAGCTGGCAGACATGGAGGTGCACGTGCTCCGGCGTAGCCGTCACCCGAGCGCTTCGGTCGATGCCTTGCGGCGGTTGCTGACCTCAAACCACGTCGCGAGCGCATGACGATGAAGGACGCGATGGCGGCCGCGGGCTTGCCTGCTCTCCTGCGATCACTCGTCGCGAACCTGCCAACGCCGGACCGCTGGAAAGTCTGCATTTACGTGGCTCTCTCGCTGGGTGCGGCGCTCGCCGGTGCGCTTGCCGCCGTGTTGCTGGTGCCATTGGTGCAGCCGGACGCACGGCTGCCGTTCGCGGGCCGCTGGTTCCACGCGTCCATGAGCGTGGGCTGGCGGACGGTGGCCTTCACCGGTGTCACGCTCGCGTTCGCCGTGTTGCGCTGGCGGGCGTCCTGCCTCGGCGCGCGTCTTGCCGGCCGCTACGGCATGCGCCTGCGCCGCCAGGTGCATGCGCGCCTGATCGCTGCCGACATCCGCCCTCTCGCCGCTGCCAGTTCAGCGGAAATCGCCAATGTCCTTACCTACAATGTCGAGATCGTCGTGACGGGTTTCAGCGCCTTGCAGCAGTTGCTCGTCGCCGGGATCACCGCCACGGTCAGCCTCTCGCTGGCTTTCTGGGTGTCGCCCCCGCTGCTGCTGGTCGCGCCGCCGCTGGCTGTCCTTGCGCTGCTTGCATCGCGTTTTTACACGCGCGAACAGATCGAGGTGGGCCGCCGCTACGTGACGGACCTGACGCGGCTGTTCTGGTACAGCGAGGATTTTCCCCGTCGGCTTCGCCACGTCCGTTCGTTCGGCCGCGAGGACGTCGAGCGCGACGGCTACGGCGAGGTATCCGAAGACCTGTCGCGAGGCTACGCGCGTCAACTGGAACTGGTCGCCTCGGGCCGGCTGATCCTCGAGGTACTGGCGGTCGGCGGTATCGCCGTACTGTTCGTCCTCGCGCAGCGCTGGCAGGGCATCGACCAGGGCGCGTTGATCGCGGTATGCCTTCTGCTCGGCCGGCTGTTGCCCTACCTGGTGTCGACACGGCAGAGCATCCAGCAGATGCGCTCGGCCGCGCCCGCCTTTGAACTGTGGCAGCGCTACATGCATCTGCCGACGTCCGATGCGCCAACTTCGGCGAGCGCATGGCCGAAAATCCCGGATGCCGGGGTCCATTTCCGGCGCGTGCATGTCACGCCACCGGTACGCGGCGTCGAGCTCGGTGAGCTGGTCATGCGGCCCGGCGAGCTCGTGCTCATCCAGGGCGATTCCGGCATCGGCAAGAGCAGCCTCGTCGATGTTCTCGCCGGCATGACGCGACCCGTGGTCTTCGACGCGCGTATCGACGGGCAGGCCATGGATTACGACACCTGGCGCGCTTACGTCCGTCACGGTGCCTACGTCAGCCAGAGCGTGCGTCCGTGGCAGGCTACCATCCGTGACTGCCTGCGCTGGGCAGCACCCTCGGCGACCGATGGGCAATTGTGCGAGGCGCTGCGCGATGTCGGCCTCGACAAGCGCCTGGATACCGCCTTGCACGATGCGTCCAGTCGGCTGTCCGGCGGTGAGCTGCAACGCCTGCTGCTGGCCCAGGTGATCCTGCACGAGCCCGCAGTCGCCGTGCTCGATGAGGCCACCGGGGCGCTGGACGCCGCCTCGGAACTAGCAGTGCTCTCGGCGATGAAGCGTCGCCTGCCACGAAGCCTGCTGATCGTCGTGTCCCATCGGGAAGGCGTTTCCGTCCTGGCCGACCGTTGCGTGACCGTCGGCCCCACCTTTCGGTCTATTGTTCCTTCACGCGCCGGAGCCTAACGTCGGCGTCGTCCACCGGGGGGAAGGCCATGCGCGTCACCACGAAATCCATCGCGATGCTGGCCGGGCTCGTCTTCGCCCTCGCCTGCGGTCACTTACAGGGGCCCGGGCAACCGTCATTCGACGGTGTCGCCGCTTCGCATCGCGGCGACTTCTGGAGTACGGACCCCTGCGGTCCGCATCGTCCCATGGTCGCCATCTGCCGCATGCTGCGCCCCGTTCGCGGCTGAACCGCCAACTGAGCTAGGCTAGCCGCGGGACACAGGGGATTCCTATGCGCTGCCTGCTCGCCGTTGCGACCGTACTGATCCTGGGCGCCGCACCGGCCCGGGCCGGACGGGTGGTTATCGAGGTCGTGGATACGAACGGGCATCCCGTGGCGGATGCGGTGGTGAGCCTTGCACCCATGCCTGGCACCACGTCACGCACGATCCCAGCGGCCACCCGCTACGTCGACCAGAAGGACGAAACCTTCCTCCCCTACGTCACCGCGCTGCACGCCGGTGACAGTGTGATCTTCCGCAACAGTGACAACACGCGGCACCACGTCTACTCGTTTTCGGACATGGTCAAGTTCGAATACATGCTCGGCCCCGGTGAAAGTTCGCCCGCGCTGCTGATGAAGAACCCCGGCAACGCCGCGGTCGGCTGCAACATCCACGACCAGATGCTCACTTACCTCTATGTGACGAAGGATCCCGAGATGGCGACGACCGACGCACAGGGCAGGGCGAGCATCGATGGGGTCAATGACGGGCAGTACCGCGCCCATGCCTGGCATCCGCAACTGCGCCCCGGGGTGACCTTGCCGATCCAGGGCGTCACCGTGAGCGAGGCCGCTCCGGCCACCGTCCGTTTCAACCTCGCCCTGCTGCCCGATCCGCGCGGCGCGATGGATCGCGAACACATCGGATACTGAGCGGACCATGCGGGTCCTCGGCTTCCGCACCCGGCTGGCGATGTTCTTCGTCGCCACGCTGATCCTGGTCCAGGGCCTCACCGCCGTACTGGCCTACGATGTCGCGCGACGACAGCTGGTCAAGGAAGGTGGCCGCCAGCTGAGCGCGAATGCCGGCGCCTTCGTGGCGCAGATGAACGATCTGTCGGCCAGCGTCGCCAACGGCGTGCAGATCATGTCGCTAGACTACGGCCTGCGCTCGGCCATCGGCGCGCGGGACAAGGAAACCATTCTTTCCGTCCTGCGAAACCACGGCCGTCGTGTCGGCGCATCGCGCACGCAGCTGCTCGATCTCGATGGCAAAGTCCAGGCCGATACGATGGCCGGCGCCGATGACGGCCAGCCGTTCGCGTTCCCCGATCTGCTGGGCCGGGCCTTTAACGAGCGCACGGCCGCCGTTGCCGTTATCGACGGCAAGGCCTTCTGGGTGGTCGTTGTTCCGATTTACGCGCCCCAACCGGTCGGCCTGGTGGTCGCCAGCATTCCGGTCGACGACGCCTTGATCGCGCATATGCAACAGCTTTCCGCCTTGCCTCGCGACATCGAGCTCGCCACGCCGAGCGGTTCCGGCCATTACGCGGTGATCGCGCGTGGTAGCAGCCAGTCCGAGCTCACGGTGAGTTTCTCCGCCAGCGACCGGTCGCTGCCTACTCAACCCACCGCATTAACCATCGGCGGTCGCGACTACCTCGTGCTCGCGCAGTTACTTCGCCAGCCGAAAGGCAGTGGCGCAGTCTATGCGGTACTCGGCTACTCGCTCGACGACGCGTTGCGTCCCTATAAGGCCGTCTGGAATGCGTGGCTGCTCCTGCTCGCGCTCGGCCTTGCCGCCGGTTTGCTCGTTTCCTGGCTGGTGGCCCGAGGTGTTTCGCGCCCGGTCGAGGCCCTGGCTGCCGCGGCGCGGCGCATCGCCGGTGGCGACTACCGGGATGCGCCCGAGGTGCGTCGCCGCGACGAGATCGGCGAACTAGCAACCGCCTTCCGCACCATGGGCGACGCGGTACGCGAACGCGAACTGCGCATTCGCCACCAGGCCATGCACGACGGTGTCACCGGGCTACCGAACCGGGCGGCGGCCGAGGAGGCGATCGATCAGGACCTCGCCACCGCAGCGGGCCAGCAGGGTGCACTGTTGATCGTCGGCGTCACACGGCTGCCGGACATCATCAAGACGGTCGGCCACGCGCTGGCCGATCGCCTCATGCGCGATGCCGGTGCGCGCGTGGGCCAGGCCACGGGTACGCATTACGTCGCACGTGCCACGGATACGCAGTTCGCGGTGTGGCTTCGCGGCGCCGACCGCGCTGAAGCGATCTCGGTGGCGTTCCGGGTGATGGATGCCCTCGGCCAGCCCTATCAGGAGGCCGAGGTCAACATGGATATGGGGCCTGCGGTAGGTATCGCGCTGGCGCCCAGTCATGGGGAGCGTGCGGCTGCCCTGTTGCGTCGGGCCGAGGTCGCGGAATTCTCCGCGGTGGGATCGGCACGAGGCGTGGACGTGTACGACCCGAAAGCCGATCCGCATCGCCCGGAGCGGCTCTCGCTCATGAGCGAACTGCGCGCGGCCATCGACAGCGATGCGCTGGAGCTTTACTACCAGCCGAAGCGCCGTCTGGCCGATGGCCGCATTGACGGTGCGGAGGCGCTGGTGCGCTGGCCGCGGCCAGGGCGTGGCATGGTTCCGCCCGAGCAGTTCGTCGGCATAGCCGAGGAAACCGGCAATATCGGCCGGCTGACCCGATGGGTGCTGGCGCGCGGTATCGCCCAGGCCGCGGAGCTGGCCCGCGCAGGGCAAGCCATGCGCATTTCGATCAACCTCTCGGCACGCGACATCGGCGACATCGAGCTGCCTGACCGCGTGGCCCATCTTCTGAGCGTCCACCGCCTGCCCGCCACCTCGCTCACCCTCGAGGTGACCGAAAGCGCGGTGATCGGCGAGCCGGAGGCCTCACTTCAAGTCCTTCGTCGCCTGGCCGATATGGGTATCGACATGGCGATCGATGATTTCGGCGTCGGCCAGACCTCATTCGCCTACCTTCGCCGCCTGCCCGTCAGGGAACTGAAGATCGACAAGATGTTCGTCCAACACCTCGCCACCGATGAAACCGACCGCGTGATCGTCCGATCGCTGGTCGAGCTCGGCCATCGCCTGGGCTACCGGGTGACCGCCGAAGGCGTCGAGGACGAAGCCACCGTCGCCTTCCTCGGCAGCATAGGTTGCGATCATGCCCAGGGGTTCCACGTCGACCGGCCGATGACGTTCGCGGCCCTGGTCGCGCGCCACGGTGCGCAAGGCGTGGGATCCGCGTGAGTCGGTTCCGCCACGCCGTTGCCGCCATCGCTGTCTGCCTCGCGACGCCCTTCGCCAGCGCGCAGGACGTGAAGGTGCATGCGTATGCGGACCTGCGCCTGACCGACGCCGCCAACGATCCGAGCTTCGTCAACGGCGGACCGGGACGCCTGCGTTATGGCAGCGGTGACACGCAGGCACGCTTCGGCGCGGCGGCCCTCGTTGTCACCGCGCAGTTCACCCCGGCCCTGTTCGCCCTGGCCGACATGCAGCTCCAGCAGACCGACCATGCGAGTCCCCAGCTGACGGAGGCCTTCCTGCGCTATCGCCCCGTGTCGCTTTCGGCGTGGCGGGCGTCGATCAAGGGCGGGCTGTACTTCATCCCCATTTCGCTCGAGAACGAGGGCATCGGCTGGACCAGTCCATGGACGATCACTCCCTCGGCGATCAACAGCTGGGTCGGCGAGGAACTGCGTGGTCTCGGTGTCGAAGGCCGCGAAGCATGGCGCGGCGAAAGCGGCACGCTCGCCTTTGGTGGCGGCCTGTTCCGGCACAACGACGTCGCCGGAAATATCCTCGTGATGCGCGGCTGGTCCCTGAGCGACCTTGTATACGGTGTGGGCGGCCGTTTGCGCGAGCCCTCTGACGACGGCACCCGCGAGCAGTACGCACCGTTCCAGAGCATCGGTGGTCGCACCGGCTGGTATGCAGACACTGGCTGGAAGAGCACGAACGGTCTCTACGTGCGCGTGCTGCGCTACGACAACGGGGCCGATCCCCGCGCCTACCGGCTCTACGCGGACGGCGACAAGCTTTTCGCCTGGCGCACGCGCTTCTGGTCGGCGGGCGCCAGTTACGTCACGGGGCCGGTGACCTGGATTGCGCAGGGCTTGGATGGAGACACCGAGGTTCAGCCGCACCAACGGACCCTGCTGACCCATTTCCAGTCGGCCTTCCTGCTGGCAGGCTGGAATCGCGGTGCCTGGCGTCCGACCCTTCGCGTGGAGCGCTTTCGTACGTGGCCGTCCGGCGAGCGCGGACGCGCCCTCACCGCCGCCTTGAACTGGCGGCCGAGCGACTGGCTTCGTCTCACCGGCGAATGGCTGCATGTCGACGCCACGCGCGATGACCGCGCAGACGCGGGATTCTCACCTCACGAACGAGGCAACCAGTTGCAGTTGCTCGCCCGGGTGCTTTATTGACATGAACGAGGGCGACGGCTTGRACCAGGACGTCTGGGAGCGAAAATACCATCTCGCCCTTGAGCGGATGGAGCGCGACGAGCACGACTTCCGGCGGCTTGAAGAGGGGTTGCGGAGGCTTGTGCTGCGTCTCACTGCGCTAGCGCGTGGGCAAAGCGCGCAAGCCGACCGCCTCCTCGACCAGCTCGGTGACGGCCTGGGTGTCGCCTCCGATCCGGACGCTCTCGATACCCTGCTCGATGCCCTGGCCGAGGCAGTGACCGCACTGGAGCCGCGGCCGGCTCCGACGCCGCACCACATGACCGAGGCGCTTGAGCCCGTCTTGCTCGCCGCCGCCGTCGATACGGTGCAGGAGGCGATGGAGGCCTTGCGACAAGTGCTGTTCCACGTCGTGCTCATGCCCGCACTCGCGGGGCGTGTCGACGCACTGCACGCTTCGCTGGGGCAGGCCCGCGACACGGCGGCTATCTCGGCGGCGGCCCGCGGCATCGCCGATCTGGTCAACCTGCAGCGTAACGCGCTGCGCCAGGACATCGCCCAGCTGCAGGAACTTCTGGCCGATGTCAGCGGAAGGCTCGGTGACATGACTCGTTATCTCGTGGCCGAGACCGAGAACACAGACGTGGGCGATGAACAGGGTCGGGACCTGGACGCGACGGTGCGCGAGGAAATGCGGTTGCTCGTCGAACAGACGCAGGGTGCCACCGATCTCGAAGCCTTGCAGGCGCAGGTCAACGCGCGCCTTTCCATGATCGACGAACATTTTCGTGTCTTCCGCGCGCGCGAGGACGAGCGCCTGGCGACGTATCGCGATCGTGCGGAACGCATGAAGGATCGCGTCGAAGAACTCGAAATCCAGGCGACGTCGCTGCAGGACTCACTGCGCCGCGAGCATGAGCTGGCGCTCACGGATCCACTGACCGGCCTGCCCAATCGTCTGTCGTACGAGCGGCGCATGGCCGAGATCGAGCGGGATGTCCGCGATAACGGTGGCGTCGCTTGCGTGGGCGCGTTCGACATCGATCACTTCAAGGTGATCAACGACAGCTTCGGGCATGCGGCGGGCGATGCCGTATTGCGTATCGTCGCCCAGACCCTCACTCGCGAACTGCCGGAGCCGGCCTTCGTCGCCCGATACGGTGGCGAGGAGTTCGTCGTGGTGTTCGCCGGCGTCCCGGCCGAGGAAGCTATCGCTGCCGCCACGGCGCTGTGCGAAACGGTTGCTGCACTTGCCTTCCACGCCAGCCAGAAGCCCGTGACCGTCACCATGTCCGGCGGCATCACACGCTTCCTCGTCGATGACACCGCCGCTACCGTTTTCGATCGCGCCGACCGCGCCCTCTATGCCGCCAAACGCGCAGGACGCAATCGCTGCCTGCTGCTCTGAGCGGGGCTGGCTCGCCTTCGGCATTGCGTTATGCGCTCGCGTCGCGTGGCCCCGAGGGTGATACCCGCCGGCTCTTGCGACGCAGCGCAACCGCGAGCCCAAAGGCGAGCCCGCCAGGAAGAAACCCCGTGACCCACCAAACAAAAGGTTCTTCGCGGAATGCCGGGGACGCCGAAGACGGTGAGTCGCAGAGCCTTCGGCGTGTAGACGTGGCGGCGCAGAGCCTTCGGTGCCCACCCTCGCTGCTCAGACACGTCCTCCGCGTTTCGTACCGGAAAGGCCGCTGCGCGGACCATGTTCTTATTGGCCTACGGCCGCTCCACTTGTGCGGAACTCGCCTCGAGGGTGGGCACCGAAGACTCTCCCGGAACCTGAGGTTCGTGTGGGTCGAGCCGACAAAGCAGCGCCGCTTCGGATGCTGGCTCGTCGGCATCGCCAAACGGTCGACCCCAGCGCGCTGAGATCGTCCGCGAGTCAGCGCAGCGGCGAGGAAAACGCTCGCCGCGCCGGAAATGACGTATCTGCACGACCGCCGTAACGGTCCGCTTGGGCGGCCACWCCCACTCCAACGGCTCTCCTTCCACYCAACCGTATCGTCGTGAGAGACCTTGGTGTCCACCCTCGAGGCGAGTTCCGCACAAGTGGAGCGGCCGTAGGCCAGWTAGRTACAYGGGCCGCGTSAGCGGCCTTCCTTTTCGAACGCGGAGGACGTGTCTGAGCMGCGAGGGTGGGCACCAAGGTCTCCCCGCGARMCGCCCAAGTGTAGAGAGYGATGGCGGAGCCGAGCCACCCGCGAAGCCGAAGGCGAGCCATGCGCGAGGTGCGAGGTGCGAGGTGCGAAAGAACGCCCCGACCTAAACCCGCGCGCCCGGGCCCCGGTAATCCGCGAAGAACCAAACAAGAGCCCGGCACGAAGCCGGGCTCTTGTGCGCTGATTCCGGAGCGGATCAGTCGCGACGAGCGAGCAGCATGCCCACTAGGATGCCGACGCCAAAGCCGCTCAGGATCGCGCCAAGGGGGCGGTGGGCGATCACGTCGCGGGCGGTGTCGACGGCCTCGCCAGCCTTGGCCTGGACGCGCCCGGCCGTCTCACGGATGGCGCCTTCGGCTTCGAGGCCGTGGTCGCCGCCCAGGGCGCCTGCTGCGCGCTGCACACGGCCGCCGATGGTATTCGCCGCGCCACGGATCTGGTCTTCGTTCATGGTCCCGCTCCTCCGTTGATTGAAGAGGTGAAGGTGCCGACCGGGAAGTGCACGGCGCGGCAAGACGCCGTCAATCCGATGCTTTCACCGGTTCCATGCGGCAACGCGTCATAATGGTGCACCTCGCGTCGAAGAAGGGGGCTCCACGCCCATGGAAGCCACGACAGACCACCGGCCCGATGCTGGCGCAGCGGCCCATCCCGAGGCCGTGATCGAGCGCGCCGACGTGCGCTTCACCGTGCTGACGCCTCGGCTCATCCGCCTGGAATGGAGTGCCGTCAGCACCTTCCGCGACAGTCGCACCCAGATCGTGGTGCACCGGGCGTTGGACGTGCCCCGATTCCGGATTGCCGAAGACGACCAGGCGATCGAGATCGACACCGGCGCGCTGCAGGTGCGCTACCTGAAGGGCGGCGGGCGCTTCACCTCGGGCAACCTTTCGATTCTGGTTCGTCGGGCCGAAGGCGACCTGACCTGGAAGCCGGGCGATCTCCAGAAAGACAATCTTGGCGGCACTTACCGCACCCTTGACCGGTACGACGGGGACACCTGGCAGGACGGCAGCAAGCTGCCGATCGAAGAGGGGCTGATCGCGCGGGACGGCTGGCATGTTGTCGACGACACCGCCGGTTTCGGCATCGATGACGAAGGCTGGGTGCTCGAGCGCCCGGCCGGCGAGCGTCAGGATCTGTATTTCTTCGGTTACGGCCACGACTACCGTGCCGCGCTGGGCGACTTCGCCGCCATCGCCGGTCCCCAGCCGATTCCGCCGCGGTTCGTCTTCGGGTACTGGTGGTCGCGATACTGGAACTACACCGACGAGGAACTGCGTACGCTCGGCGCACGTTTCGAGAAGGAGCGTATCCCGCTCGACGTGCTGGTGCTCGACATGGACTGGCACACCACGCCGGGCCTGTCGCTGCGGCCGGGACACGAGCACAAGGATGTCTTCGGCGAACAGTCCGGCTGGACCGGCTACACCTTCAATCGCAGCCTGTTTCCCGATCCGAAGGCCTTCATGCGCTGGGCACACGGGCAGCATCTTCGGGTGACCCTGAACCTGCATCCCGCATCGGGTGTCCTGCCGCATGAAGAGCAGTATGAAGCCATGGCGAAGGCGCTCTCGTGGGATACCTCGACACAGGCGGCGATTCCTTTCGAAGGCACGTCGCAGCCGTATATGCGCGCCTTGTTCGACACGGTGCTGCACCCGCTCGAAAAGGTCGGCGTCGATTTCTGGTGGCTCGACTGGCAGCAGTGGCCGGAGTCGAAGGCGCACCCTGGCCTGTCGAACACCTGGTGGCTCAACCACACCTTCTTCACCGAGATGCAGCGGGACGGCGATCGGCGCGGGCTGATTTACCACCGATGGGGCGGCCTCGGTAACCACCGTTATCCGATCGGCTTCTCCGGTGACAGCGTGATTTCCTGGGGCTCGCTGGCGTTCCAGCCGCACTTCACCGCCATGGCGTCGAATGTCCTCTATGGCTACTGGAGCCACGACATCGGCGGGCATACCTTCCACAAACATATCCCGCGGCCGGAGCGACACCTCGCGCCGGAGCTCTACGCCCGGTGGATGCAACTGGGCGTGTTCAGTCCGGTGCTGCGCACCCACTCGGCGAAAGAAGCCAGCCTGCACAAGGAGCCGTGGCACTTCGGGCCGCCTTACGGCGACGCGATCTTCGCCGCGATCCGTCTGCGCTACCAGCTTGCGCCCTACATTTATGGGGCCGCACGCCACGCCTACGACACCGGTTTGTCGATCGTGCGCCCGATGTACTACCACTGGCCCGAGCACGAAGAGGCGTACAACCATCCGGCGCAATACATGTTCGGTAACGACATTCTTGTCGCTCCGGTCACGACGCCCGTCGGCGAGGACGGCGCCGCACCGTTTCCCGTGTGGCTTCCGCCCGGCCTCTGGTACAGCCGTGATGGCGCCGAGTCGTTCGAAGGTGGGCAGATGATCGAGCGGCACTACACGCTCGAGGAGATTCCCATCTTCGTGCGTCCGGGAAGCGTGGTGCCGCTCTACCCCGAGGGCATGCGTAACCTCGCCAGCGTGCCGGATGCCCTTATCCTGCAGGTTTTCCCGGGTGACGAAGGCGCCACCGAACTGTACGACGACGACGGCGAAAGCCAGGGCTACCAGCGCGGCGAGTTCGCACGTACCAGCGTGCGCAGCCGTCGTGGCGATCGTGCGCAGCGCGTGCACATCGACGCCATGCGCGGTCATTACAAAGGACGCCCCGGAGCCCGCTCGTACATCGTCGAGCTGCTGGATGCCGGTATCCCGGAAAGCATCGAAGTCAATGGCATGGCATTGCCGTACAGCGAGCCGCCCGCGCCGCAGACCTGGCTGTTCGACACCGCATCGCTTTGCATTCGCATCGATCTGGGTTCGGTATCGCTGGACGAACCCCAGGACATCGTTGCGCGTTTCACGCCGGAACATTCGATGCCGGCCGGGCTGTTGCACCGCATGCGGCGCGCTGGCATCGCCGTGGATTACCTGAAGCAGGTATGGGGCGACATCTCGGCACTGCCCGATGACGTCGACCTCGCAGGGCAGGCGGCACGCGTGCTGGCCTATGCGGTGGAAGAGGGCGACGACGAAGGTCGTGCCGGTCGCTTCATGGCGGCGGTGCTCGCCTTCGAAGCACGCTTCCGTGGCCTGCCGGCCAGCGTGGATGCCACGCCGATCGACGAGTCCTACAAGCGTACGTTCGCCAACTTGCTAGGGCGCTGACCGTTGCGCCGGCTGCTCGGTGTCCTGCTCGTCCTGCTTGCTTTCGCGGCGCACGGGCAGGCTGCGGTGCGGGTGGGCTCGAAGGCGGACAACGAAGGTGCGGTGCTCGGCCAGATCCTGCTCCAGGTGCTTCGCCATGACGGCGTGCCGGTGATCGACCGGACCCAGCTCGGCCCTACGTCCATCGTGCGTCGCGCCCTGCTCAATGGCGATCTGGATGTCTATCCGGAGTACACCGGCAACGCCGCGTTCTTTTTTCACCGTGAGAACGATCCCGCCTTTCGCGATGCGCGGAAGGCCTATGCGCTTGCCGCCTCGCTCGACCTCGCCGCCAACCGCCTGGTCTGGCTGGCGCCCGCGCCCGCCGACAACCACTGGGCCATCGGCGTTCGTGGCGACGTCGCACGCGCGAAGAAACTCGCCACGCTCGATGATTTCGCGCGCTGGGTGAACGGCGGCGGCGACGTCCTCCTGGCCGGCTCTGCCGAATTCGTCGAGAGCGATGCGGCGCTTCCCGCCTTCCAGGCCGCGTACGGATTCACCCTGCGCGGCGACCAGCTCCTCGTGCTCGCTGGCGGGGATACGTCGGCGACGATCAAGGCGGCCGCCGAGGGCATCTCGGGCGTCAACGCAAGCATGGTCTATTCGACCGATGGCGCGATCGCTATCACCGGCCTGGCCGTCCTTGCCGATCCGCGCCACGTGGAAATCGTCTACCAGCCCGCCCCTGTCGTTCGTGAGGAGGTGTTGCAGCGCTATCCATCCATGCGCAGTTCGCTGGAAGCCGCCTTTCGACCGTTGACGGTGGACGTGCTGCGCAAACTCAATGCGCGCACGCAAATCGATGGTGACGATCCGGCGGTGGTCGCCCGGGACTACCTGCGCGACGCGGGTCTGGTGCGATGACCCCGCGCGCGCTGCCTGTTGTCCTACTGGCCTGCATCGGCTTCGTCGCCGCGCTCGCCTTTCCGTTTCTCTATGTCACGCCAAACCGACTGCTTAGCGGCGAGCCGCACAGTCCGCACGTCGTCGCCTTGGCCCTCACGTGGGTCTTGCTCGCCGCGGTGGGCGCGACCTCCGTGAGAGGGAGCCGGGTGGCGGTCGCACTCCTTGCGTGGGCACTGATCGCCGGCCTGCCGCTCCTGGCCAGCATCGATGCGCGTACCTTGCTGCTCGCGGCGGCGCCCAGTGCGCGTGTTCCCCTGGGTGCGGGCTTCTGGTTGATGTGGCTCTCGGCGAGCCTCCTTCTGCTCGACCGGCTGCGCGCGATACGCATGGCCGGGCGGGTCGTTGCCTGGATCGCGCTACTCGTGGCATTCGTCGTCATGGGAAGCGCCGGCGCGTTCGATACGCTGGCGCTGGTCCGCGAATTCCATGCCCAGCGCGGACCCTTCATGGACGCGCTGCTCACCCACCTGACGCTTGCCGCGACGACCCTGGTGCTTGCGCTGGTCATCGGCGCGCCCCTGGGCTGGTGGGCCTGGCGCACGCGCCGAACGGATGGTGCTGTCGTCGGCATGCTCGCCTTCCTCCAGACGGTGCCGTCGCTCGCCCTGTTCGCCTTGCTGATCGGCCCCTTTGCCTGGTTGGCTCGCGCATGGCCCGCGCTCGGTGCGCTCGGTTTCGGTGGAACGGGCGCCGCCCCTGCCGTCTTCGCGCTGGTGCTCTATGCCCTGCTGCCGGTCGTTCGATACACCATCGCCGGCCTCGGCGCGGTACCCGCGGATGCGCGCGAAGCGGCGCGTGGACTCGGCATGAGTCGGCTGCAATTGCTATCGCGCGTGCAGCTGCCGCTGGGTTGGCCGGTGCTGCTGGCGGGCCTGCGCATTGTCGCCGTACAGGCGATCGGACTGGCGGCAGTCGCCACCCTGATCGGTGCAGGCGGCCTGGGCCGCTTTGTCTTCCTCGGTATCGGCCAGGGGGCTAACGACATGGTGATGTTGGGTACGCTGGCGATCATCGCGTTGGCGCTGGCCGTCGATCTCCTATTCCAGGCCATGCTCGCTTTTACGGAACGACGCCCATGATCGAGTTCGAGCACGTCTCCAAACGCTTCGGTGAGCACGTCGTCATCGACGACCTGTCGCTTCGCGTGGACGACGGTGAGTTCTTCGTCCTCGTCGGACCGTCAGGTTCGGGCAAGTCGACGCTACTGCGCACCGTGAATCGCCTGGTCCCTATCGACGCGGGAAGCGTGCGCATCGATGGCGTGGATGTCGCGACTCAGGCGGTCGAGCCGCTGCGCCGTGGCATCGGCTATGCCATCCAGTCCGTCGGGTTGTTTCCGCATCGGACCGTCGGCGAGAACATCGCGACGGTCCCGCGTCTGCTTGGCTGGTCGGACGGCGACACCCGTGCGCGGGTCGCGGAACTGCTGGTCCTGCTCAAACTGGACGAGCCGGGCATCGCCGATCGCTATCCCGATACGCTTTCCGGTGGCCAACAGCAACGCGTCGGCGTCGCGCGTGCACTCGCCGCGCGACCACGCATCGTCTTGATGGACGAACCGTTCGGCGCACTCGATCCCGTGACGCGCGAGTCGCTCCAGGCCAGTCTCAAGGCGATCCAGCGCGATACCGCCACGACCATCCTCTTCGTGACCCACGACATGGACGAAGCCTTCGGTCTCGGTCACCGCGTGGCCCTGATGCTCGACGGCAAGGTGGCCCAGGTCGGTACGCCCCTGGAACTCATTCGTCATCCGGTGAACGAACGCGTGCGCGAATTCGTCGGTGGGTCGCGCGCGCGACTGCGCGAACTGGCGGTGCGCCAGGTACGCGACAGCATGCGCAAGGGTGAGGTCGCCGATGGCGATGCGATCGATGGTGGGGCCTCGTTACAGGATGCGCTGGGGGCGATGCTGACGCAGGGCCGCGACCGCTTGCCCGTCTTCGACGACGGGCAGCTTGCCGGTGCGATCCTGCTCGCCGACCTTGTGGCCTCGCGCGAATGAAGGCGATCATCGCCCCGCTATTGCTGGTCGTCCTGCTCCTGGCACTGCCGCACAGTGCGTCATGGTTTCACGCGTGGATGCCCACGCTTTCGCATCCCCTCTATACGCGCACCTCGTTTCTCATGCTGACGCTCTCGCATTTCTGGCTGGTCGTCCTGGCGACACTCGTTGCCGTCGCCGTCGGCCTCACACTGGGCGTGCTGGCCACCCGTCCGAACGGGCGGTCGTTGCTGCCGACGGTGCGCGCGGTCGCCGTGATCGGGCAGACGTTCCCGCCGGTCGCGGTGCTCGCGATCGCCGTGCCCTTGCTGGGTTTCGGTGCGGCGCCGACGTTACTGGCGCTGACGCTCTACGGGGTGCTGCCGGTGCTCGGGCAGACGGTGGCGGGGCTCGGCAGTGTGGCGCCTGCGGCGCTGCATGCGGCGGACGGCATGGGCTACGGACGCTGGCGACGATTGTGGGATGTGGAGCTGCCGCTGGCTGCCGGCCCGATCATGGCCGGCGTGCGCCTGTCGGCCATCGTCGGCGTCGGCACGGCCACCATTGGCTCGGCCGTCGGTGYGACGACACTGGGATCGCCCATCGTGGAAGGGCTGGTAGGGAATAACACCGCTTATGTGGTGCAGGGGGCGTTGCTGGTGGGGGCGTTGGCGTTGTCGATCGACGGGGTGTTGGGGTTGGTTGAGCGGCGCGTTCGGAGGAATCGCCGCTGAAGCGGCTCCCACACAAAGCGGCCTGCTGCCCTGAAAGCAGCCTGGTGCCCTGTGGGAGCCGATTCATCGGCGATGCTCGTACCCGATTAACGGGCGCGCCAGCCCCTTACCAGATCTTCACGCGCTGCTTGGGGTCCAGATACAGCTTCTGCCCCGCTTTCGGCTGGAACGCGTCGTACCACGGATCGAGGTTACGCACGGTCTGCGCGCGGAATTCTCCCGGTGCGTGACCGTCGCCGATCACCTGTGCGCGCAGGGCCGCGTCACGTGTTTTCGTCCGCCACGACTGGGCGAAGGCGAGGAAGAACCGTTGGTCGCCACTGAGTCCGTCGATCACGGGCGCCGGTTTGCCGTGCAGGCTCTCCTTGTAAGCCGCATAGGCGATCGTGAGGCCCGAAAGATCGGCGATATTCTCGCCAAGCGTCTGCTGGCCGTTGATGTGCAGGCCGGGTAGCGGCTCGTACTGGTTGAACTGCTCGACGAGACGCTGGCCGGCGTCCTTGAAGTGTTTCTGATCCGCATCGGTCCACCAGTTGGCGAGCCTGCCCTGTGCATCGAACTCGGCACCGGTGTTGTCGAAGCTGTGGCTGATTTCATGGCCGATCACCGCGCCGATCGAGCCATAGTTCGATGCCGCATCCGCCTTCGGATCGAAGAACGGGGCTTCGAGGATCGCCGCCGGGAAGTTCAATGCGTTTTGCAGCGGCAGGTTCACCGCGTTCACCGTCTGTGGCGTCATCCACCACTCATCGCGATCGACCGGTTGGGACAGCTTGGCGACCTGGTGATGGTATTCGGCCAGCCTGGCGCGTTCATGGTTGCCGAGCGCGTCGTCCGGACGAACCTCCAGCTTAGAGTAGTCGCGCCAGGTATCCGGGTAGCCGACGCCGACTTTGATCGTCGCGATTTTTGCCTTGGCTTTCTGCCGGGTCTCCGGCGACATCCAGTCCAGGGTGTCCACGCGCGCATCGAACGCCTTCAGGATGTTCTTCACCATGTCCTGCACCAGGGCGCGGGAAGAGGCGGGAAAGTACTGTTTCACATAGATCTGGCCTACCGCATCGCCGAGATCGGCGTTTACACGACCGATGCCGCGCTTCCAGCGATCGCGCTGCTTCGGCGTGCCGGTGAGGGTCTTGCCGTAGAAGCCGAAGGACAGGTCGTCGTAGGCGTGGGGCAGAAGGCCGTTGGCCTCGGCGTTGATGGTATGGAAGCGTAGCCAGGCCTTCCAGGTATCCAGCGGCTCGTTGGCGACCAGGGCGGCGAACTTCGTCACGGTGGCGGGCTGCCAGACGATGAAGGTGGGTTGGTCATCCAGATGGGCCGCTTTGAAGTAAGCCGTCCAGTCGATGCCCGGTGCCTTGCTCGCGAATGACGTGCGCGGCCAGGGGTTGTTCGCCTTGTGGATGTCCTCGCTCTCGACGATCGAGGCCTGGGCCTGGGCGATCTTCGTTTCCAGCGCAAGGATGGCCTTTGCTTTCGCGGCCGCGTCCGGCGTGCCGGCCAGGGTCAATACGGCTTCGACGTAGGCGGCGTACTTGGCCCGCGTGTCGACCATGTCCTTGTCGGTCTTCAGGTAGTAGTCGCGGTTGGGCATACCGAGGCCGCCCTGCAAAAGGTACGGCATGTTCTTCGACGGATCCTCGAGGCCCTGGGCGACGAACAGGCCCAGGAGGTGTTCGGTGTCGAGGCTGGTCGCATTGATCGGGTCGACATCGGCGCGCAGTTGCGCACCGAGCGCGGCCGACAGCGCACCCTTGTCCTTGATCGCGTCGATCGAAGCCAGCGCCGGTTCCAGCGGTTTCAATCCGGCCTTCTCGATACCGGCTTCATCCATATAGGCCTTGTAGTAGTCGGCAATGAGGCGCTGCTCGCTCCCCGTCGCTGGGTGGCCTTCGCCAGCGGCCTTGATCAGCTCCGCATTGCGCTTCTCGGCCTTCTGGAACACTTCCAGGAACACGCCCGTGCTGGCCCGGTCGGCGGGGATGACGGCGGTCTTCTTCCAGGTGCCGTTGGCGTATCCGTCGAAGTCGTCACCCGGCTGCACCGAGTGGTCGATGCCCTTGAGGTCGACGCCAATGGGTGCACCAGCGGCGGCAACGCTTGTTGAGGCGAGGCCGCAGGCGATGGCGGCGGCGAGGATACGGTTGATCGTGGCCATGGAAGGGAAGTCCTTGCATTCGGGACACCCACGATAGACCCCCGCCGCACCGGATGTGTCCATGACGAATGGGCTAGGCGGTTTCCGGCGCAAGGCTCGCACGCATCTTAATTTTTGCCGGAAAAGTGCACTGGTGGTTGTGCCCTAATGATCGTCCGGCCCCGCAACGGGACCGGCATGGCGGGCCGCGGGTCGCCCGGGCCTGCCTTGACTTCCATTGGCAGCAGATCCCTAGGGAGATCGTTATGAATGCACGTTTCGAACTGACCGGCTCACAGACCGACATCGCCAGCTATCCACTCTGGGCTCAGGACATGGTCTCGTCCTGTGAGGACACGCGGGCACAGATTGTCCGTCATGAGATGTGGTCGGCGATGGTCGCCGCCACCCTCGACCCGGATACCACCCGCAACTTCATGATCGGCGTGTGGCCGGTCATCGAGCGTTTTCCGGGCTACATGTCACAGAGCCTGCTTAAGACGCGTTACGGCCGCAGCCCGGGCGACGACCTCGCCCGCCGCTGGCTGGTGCGCAACATCCGGGTGGAACAAAATCACGCCGAGTACTGGCTGAACTGGGCGGAGAGTGCGGGTGTGTCGCGCGAGGATGTGCTCCGGGCCGAACCGCCCAAGGGCACGCAGGCCCTGGCTCAGTGGTGTGAGGAGGTGAGCCGCGACGATTCGCTGGCCGCGGGTATTGCCGCGACCAACTACGCGGTGGAAGGAGCGACGGGCGATTGGTCACAAATCGTCTATGAAAGCGCGGCCTACGCGGAAAGCCTGCCGAATACGGGCCGTAAAGCCGGGCTGCGTTGGCTTCAGCTTCACGCCGCTTATGACGATACACATCCGTGGGAAGCGCTGGAAATCGTCTGCACCCTGCTGGGCACCAATCCCCCGGCGGATCAGATCGAGCACATAAGGGAGTGCGTCCGTCGCAGCTACGTCAGCATGAGCATCACGCTCGATCGTTGCATGGATGCCACGGCTTCGATTCGCAAGTGGAACGAGGCCGCCGCGTAACTCGCAAGTTGGGCGCCATGTGGCGCACTATCACGATCGGATGAGGATATGAGGGAACGATGCAACGCGTTGAGGCCAGTCACCAAGTACCCCTTTCGCGGCGCCTGCGGCCACTGGCCTATGCGCTCGTCGCGGTCGTTGGCCTCATCCTTGCCCTCACATGGGTAGCGCTCCAGACCCAGGTGACTCTCGCCGGTTTCCTCAACGGCGAGAGTCTTTGGTCCAAGGCGCAGAAGCAGGCCGTCATCGACCTTGACGAATACGCGACGCACGGACGTCCGGCGGACCTTGCCGGTTTTCGGCGAAATTACGCGGTGTTGATGGCCGATCGCTGGGCGCGTGACTCCATCGCCAGTGGCGATTTCGTTCACGCCGAGGTCTACGATGCCTTCGCTCGCGGAGGTGTCATTCCGGAGGCCATTCCAGGAATGGTCTTCATCTTCCACTATTTTTCCGGCATGCCGTACATGCGCGAGGCCGTGACGGAATGGCGTTCCGTGGACGCCAGCCTGAACGATCTCGCCGATACCGCCGACCGGCTCGATCGCGCGTACGCGGCAGGCACGCCGCCCACCGCGATGATCGACGCGGAGCGCAGCCATATCGCGGCGCTCAACAGTTATGTCGAACCCCGTGCCAAGGCGTTCTCGCTCGACATCGCCAACGGCGCGTCGTGGATCGGCCGCGTCCTGTTCTTCACGGTGTTCGGTGTCGCCACGCTCGCATCGCTTTTGTGGCTGCGCATGGCCGGGCGTATCGTCGCCACCATTCGCGGCACCGAGGAGCGGTATAGCCTCCTGTTCGACAGCGCGGCCGACGCCATCTTCATGGTGGACGAGGAGAGCGGGCGCATCCTCGATACCAACCGAAGAGCCGCGAACTGGCTTGGTTGTTCGCGTGCCGAACTCATCGGCATCCAGCTTTCCAGTCTGTTCGTCGAAGGCTCCGACCACGCCGGTACCGGTGTGCTGCGCAATGCCGACGGCAGCACGCGGCCGGTGGAGACACAGAGCAGCCTCGTCGTCTGGGGCTCGCGTCAGGTGTGCCAGGCCATCGTCCGCGATATCTCCGATCGGGTGGCCATGGAGCAAGAGCGCAAGATCGCCGCCGAGGCGCTTGCCAGCATCGCCGAAGGCGTGATCATCGCCGACGCCGATCGCCGCGTGACCACGGCGAATGCGGCGCATGCCAAGCTCACGGGTATTTCGTTGCAGGCGCTGCGCCGCACGCGTTTCGATGCCACGCGCACCTTGCCCGATGGCCGACCACTGCCGGCATCGCTATGGGAAGACATCGCCTCCGGTGACAACTGGCTTGGCGAAGTGGAGAGCCAGCGCGCCGACGGCAGTACCTATCCGGAGCTGATGAGCATCAGCACCATTCGCGATAGCGAAGGGCGCCCTCAGCACTATGTCGCCGTCGTCTCTGACATCACCGCCCGCAAGGCCGATCGCCAGCGCCTGCAGCACATGGCCACGCACGATCCGCTCACCGGCCTGGTCACGCGTGCCGAGTTCGAGCGCCGTTGCGCCGAAGCGATCACCCGCGCGGCTCATGAGCGCGGCGCCATCGCCGTGCTCTTCGTCGACCTCGACGCGTTCAAAGTCATCAACGACAGCTACAGCCACGCCACTGGCGACGCGCTTCTTATGCGTGTGGCCGAGCGCATTCGCGCGCAGCTGACACCGGAGGATGTTGCCGGCCGTATCGGTGGCGACGAGTTCACCGTGTTGCTTGCCGACCTGCGCTCGCGTGAGGAGGCACTCGTGGTCGCCGAGGCCATGCTTGCCGCGCTCGCGCGGCCCTTCGACCTGGGCGATTACGAACTCTTCGTCAGCGCGAGTATCGGCATCGCCGGCTACCCGCTCGACGGCAACGATGCGGTCACCCTCATCGCCAATGCGGACGCGGCCATGTACGTGGCCAAGACCGAAGAGCGCAATGCCTTGCGCTTCTATACGCCGAAGATGCATGCGGATGCGCGGCGTCGCCTCAAGCTCGCTTCCGAACTACGCCAGGCCCTGACCCGTCACGAGTTCCATCTGGTCTACCAGCCTAGCGTGGAGATGAAGAGCGGTCGCATCGTCGCCGTGGAAGCGTTGATCCGCTGGCGTCATCCCGAGCGTGGCAACGTCGGCCCGGACGAGTTCATTCCGCTCGCCGAAAGCCTCGGCCTGATTCGCCAGATCGACCAATGGGTACTCGAGACCGCGTGCGAGCAGCTACGCCTTTGGGATATCGCGCGGCTGCCGTCGCTGCGGCTCGCCGTTAACGTGTCGGCGGGCTCGTTCGGTCATCCGGATTTTCTTGCGGGGGTGAGCCAGGCCGTACTCACCACCGGGATCGCCCCCAAGCGCTTGTTGGTGGAGCTCACCGAAAGCGCGATCCTGCGTCTTGGCGAGGATACCGAGCGCGCCATGCTCGCCCTGCACAAGTTGGGCGTGGGTGTGGCGATCGACGATTTCGGCACCGGCTATTCCTCGCTGGCGTACCTGAAGCTGCCGGCGGTGGCGTACCTGAAGATCGACCGCTCTTTCATTACCGGCCTGCCGACCAACGGCAACGACGTGGCGATCACCGAGGCCATGGTGGCTATCGCGCGCAGCCTTGACCTTCACACGATCGCCGAGGGTATCGAGACCGAGGCCCAGCACGACTTCCTGCTGCGCGCCGGCTGCCAGGAAGGGCAAGGCTTCCTCTACTCACGGCCGCTGCCGCCGGACGAAATCGAGCGCCTGCTGGCGCCGAATTCGAAAACGAGTGGGGGTACCCGGCTGTCCCTCGTGCCCCCGCGGCGGGCGTGATCGGGTTCGCCCATACAAGACCCCGTAGGCCCCTTCGGTCCACGATGAGCATCCCCATATAGGCGGGAAGCTACCCGTGCAAGGATCCATCGTGTCCACCCGCGACCCCATCGTTTTTCTGTTTGACGTCGACAACACCCTGATCGACAACGACCGTTTCAGCGCCGATCTTGCCGCACGCCTGCTGCGTGACTTCGGCGAAGCGGGGCAGGCGCGCTACACCGCGATCGACAAGGAGATCCGCGGCCAGGTCGGTTACGCGGACTATCTCGGCGTGCTGCAGCGCCTGCGTGGCCAGGACAGCAGCCTGGCCTTCATGGAGATGTCGTTCTTCCTGCTGGACTATCCCTTCGATGAGCGGCGCTTTCCGGGCGTCCTCGAGGCGATCGACCATCTGCGCACCCTCGGCCGGCCGGTGATCATGTCCGACGGCGACACGGTGTTCCAGCCGCGCAAGATCCGTCGCGCCGGACTGTGGGATGCCTTCCGCGAGGACGTGCTGATCTACGTGCACAAGGAAGACATGCTCGACGACATGCAGAAGCGCTACCCCGCCGACCATTACGTCATGGTCGACGATAAACCGCGCATTCTTGTCGCGCTGAAGAAACTGCTGGGCGACAAGGTGACCACGGTGTTCGTCAAGCAGGGTCACTATGCTGCCGCAGCCGGCGCCGAACTGCAGGAGACACCGCCGGACATCACGATCGACACCGTCGGTGAGCTGACGACGATGGGTCGCGAGGCCTTCCTGGTCACCGCCTGATCCCGAGGGGGTTTCCGTAGGAGCCTCTTCTTCTGTGTGGGAGCCGGCTATGCCGGCGATGGGGGCGTCGGCTATACCGCTCCGTTGGCTTTTCGCCGCTTAAGCGGCTCCCACATGTATTTACTGCGCCGCGTCGAACGCCCCGCGCACCCACTCGACCGTCTCCCCCTCGAACGCCAGCACATCGAACCGGCATGGCCGCTGCGCATCGTGCGGATGCCATGCCAGCCAGAGATGCGCCGCGCTGATCAGCTTTCGTCGCTTGGCCACCGTGACCGAGCCCAGCGCGCCACCGAACGCAGCGCTGCGCCGGTAGCGCACTTCAACGAAGACGAGGGTCTCGCTGTCACGCATGACGAGGTCGATCTCGCCGTGGCGACAAAGAAAGTTGGCGCGCACCAGGCGCAGGCCGCGCGATTGCAGAAACGACAACGCCGCGCCCTCGAAGCGATCTCCGGTGGCGCGGCGTGCGGTGGTCTTTTTCGTTGTGGTGGTCACGCGGCACTCCCTGGCCGCGCCGGCGGGAATCAGCCGCCGCCGCTTTCCACGTTCGGGGCCGCTGCCGGCGCTTCGAGTTCGAGGCTACCCGCGACCGGGTGGGCCACGCCGTCGGTGAAGCGCGCCCAGATCAGTACGCGTCGCACGCGTCCGAACTCGTCCGCCACCAACTGGCCGGTGGCGCCCGGCAGGTAACTGCCAGGATGGCCGCGCATCCAGTCGATGTAAGGCACGAGGCCCCAGGCGTCCATGCCGAAGGCGAACAGCCGTGCGGCGACACCCTTGGTCGACGGCAGTGCGGACGACAGGTCGGCGCGACGGGGCAGGCCGGGTTGTCCATCGAACAGCCAGGGCGCATCGCAGAATTCCACGCCTTCCAGGTCGCGGTCGGCCGTGGCGTCATCGCCGCCGCTGTAAACGTGCGAGGTCGCGAACACCGGCAAGGTGATCTTCGCCAGGCGCAGTTGCGGCAGGAGCAGGCGCGCCTGTTGCGGCTTCATGCTGATGAAGACGCCGCCGGTGGCGGGGTCCTGGTCGGCCGGGGCGGAAAGCTGCGAGGCGAAATCGATGCTCGCCGAGTCCAGCGTCGCCTGGCTCGTCACGGTGCCACCGCGAGCCTGCCACTCGGCCTTGAAGGCGTTGCCGGCACGGCGGGCGAAATCGTCGGTGGAGACGACGACGAGGGCCGTGCGCATGCCGCGGTCGGCCATGTGGTCGGCCACCTGGGCGCCTTCGGTCTCCGGTAGCAACCCGAACTCGTTCGCGCCGGCCGGCGGAAGGTTCTTGTTGTCGTTAGGGTAGTTCAGGGTGAGCATCGGCGCGGGCAGGGCGCCCTTCGCGAAGATGGCGGTCACGCCGTCACGATTGAGCGGGCCCACGACGAAACGGGCGCCCTCGGCGACCGCCTTGTCGTACGCGGCGACGGCGTGCTGCGCGTCGTTGCCGGCGTCATAGACGACGATTTCCGGGCGCGGCGCGTTGGTGTGCGCCGCTTCGATGTAATTGGTGAAGAAGCCGTCACGGATGGCGGCTCCCGCACCTGCCAACGGCCCCGTGAGGGGCAGCAGCAACGCCACCTTTGTCGGTACCTTGTAGCCTTCGCGCACGCCCTTGTCGCCCGTGACCGTGCCGACGGCCTGGTCGAGCACGGCGGGGGAGCGCGTCACGCTGCCGAGCTGACTCTGCGCTTCGATCACCCACGGCCGCATCGGGTCAGTGGCCGATAGCGCATCGCCGCGTTCGGCCAGGGGCTGGGGTCCCATCCCGATGAGCAGGGTGAGGATTTCCCGACGGTTCTGTTCGCGATCGAGGCCACGCAACTGAGTGTCGAGCTCCACGCGGGTCTGTGCGGCGCTCCACGGGTCGTTCGACGCGGCCTGCGCGCGGGCGCGCAGTTCAGCCAGTCGCTGCTCGATCTGTGGCGATACGCGCGACGAGGGCTTGCCCGTATAGGAAAGCGCGCTCGCCGGGTCGTTGTTCTTCAGGGCGATCTCGGCGCGCAGGGCATCGAAGCGCAGCGCGTCTTCGCCCTCGAGCCGGGAACGGCGGATATCGGCGACGATGGGCGCCGCGCGATCCAGCGCGCCTTCCTGGCGGTACGCTTCGGCGGCGAGAAGGTTGTAGTAGTCGCGGTGTGACGGATCCTGGCCGGCCAGCGCGATATAAGCCTGTGCGGCCTGGTCGAACTGGCCCTTGGTGTAGAGCGCCTGTGCCGCCTGCGTGGCTTCACCCGAAGGGGCGGAGCCGTGTTGGCTCACGCCGCCCTGGGTCACACAGCCGGCAAGACCGGCGCAGAGCAGGAAGCCGAGGGTAGTGGCGCGGATCGGTCGCATGCAGGATTCCTTGGGCAGCACGGCGGCGCCCCTCCGGCGCCGAAACGTCAGGATCATAGCCCATCGCTTCGCGAGGCCGATGTGAGGCGCACTCCGCGATTCATGTGGCGATCAACTGCCGTAGAGCGCCTTGCGCGGTGCACCGGTGATCGCGGCGGCCATCTTCGCCGCCTTGGCCGGGGGCAGTTCCTCCTTGAGGATGGCGAACACGCGCAGGCCTTCGGCCAGTCGTTCCTCCTCGCCCTCCTCGCGCCCGGCCACCATCACGACGAACTCGCCCTTCTGCTGGTTGGGATCGGCCGTGACACGTTCGACCAGGCTGGCCAGGCCCCCGTCGAGGACGGTCTCGAACATCTTGGTGAGTTCGCGGGCGATCACCGCCTCACGATCGGCGCCGAAGGCGGCGGACATGTCTTCGAGGGACTCGACGATGCGATGGGACGACTCATAGAAGATGAGCGTGCGCGATTCGCCGGCCAGTTCATTCAGGCGTGCGCGCCGTGCGCCGGCCTTGGCCGAAAGGAAGCCTTCGAAGATGAAGCGGTCGCTGGGCAGGCCGGCGACAGACAAGGCAGCGACGACCGCGCTGGCGCCCGRCACCGGACTCACCCGTAGTCCCGCCGCGCGAGCGGCGCGAACGAGCCGGAAACCCGGGTCGCTGATCAGGGGGGTGCCGGCGTCCGACACCAGGGCCACGTCGTCACCGCCGCGCATGCGCTCGATGAGGCCGTCCACTGCCGTGCGCTCGTTATGGTCATGCAGGGCGACCAGCGGCGTGTCGATACCGAGGTGTTGCAGCAGGGGGCGCGTGTGCCGGGTGTCCTCGGCGGCGATCACCTTGACCCGGCGCAGTGTCTCGATGGCGCGTGCGCTGATGTCGTCGCGATGACCGATCGGCGTAGCGACCACGTGGAGCATGCCGGGGCGGGAGAGGGACATCGGGAAATCCGGTGGGGGTAGCCGCGCATTGTAAGAGCCGATGCATCGGCAATAAGTACATGTAGGAGCCGATTCATCGGCGAATGGCGAATAAACCCGCTGCGCAGCAGCGCTCCTCCCAGGTTGCTTGCCCCATTTCCCATCGAAGGAGGAGCATCGCCGATGAATCGGATCCTACAGGGGGGAGGGGGCGATTTTTGCCGTATAATTCTAGATGGAGTCGGCCGGACAGTCGCGTCACGCCTTCGGGCGTATCGAGGAAAGTCCGGGCTCCATAGGGCAGGGTGCCAGGTAACGCCTGGGCAGCGTGAGCTGACGGCCAGTGCAACAGAGAGCAGACCGCCGATGGCCCCGCAAGGGGATCAGGTAAGGGTGAAAGGGTGCGGTAAGAGCGCACCGCATGCGGGGCTAACGTCGCATGGCACGGTAAACCCCACCCGGAGCAAGACCAAATAAGGGAACTATGACGCGGCCCGCGTCGTTCCCGGGTAGGTTGCTAGAGCCTGGCGGTGACGCCAGGTCGAGAAGAATGACTGTCACGTCGCAAGACGAACAGAACCCGGCTTACAGGCCGACTCCTTTTCTTCAAGGCATCGCGGCGCCGTCTTACGACGGCGCCGCTTTGTTTTTTGCTGATTGGCCCCTTGCCCCTGTGGGAGCCGATTCATCGGCGATGGGTGCTCGCCTCACCCTGGCCCTGCTGCTGCGGGATCGCCGATGAATCAGCTCCTACAGAAGCTTGTTCCATCGCATGAACGTGAGTTCAGTCACACATTCGATTTCACATTTGCAGGGCCCTTTAAACACCGAGGCGATTCGCAAAAAACCTCAACGATTCAACCACCTTCCGCCCCTTCCTAAGAAACGGCTGGAATTGGTGATGAACGTGAGCTTTCTCCTTGATTCACAAGAAAAATTTCCTTGACAGTCTCAGGACCCGAGACTATCGTGGGCCCCAGTGTGAAATCGTGGGATTTGGTGGGGCGGCCAACGAAGATGTTCCAAGGTGAGACAGCCATCACGATCGACGACAAGGGTCGTCTGACGATCCCGACCTCGTATCGGGATCTGGTGGCCGACGCCTGCGCGAATCGTCTGGTCGTCGCTTACAACCCCTTCGATACCGGTTGCCTCTGGATCTTTCCGTACGCGGAATGGGAACAGGTTCGTGACCAGGTCAACGCGCTGCCCAGCGTCAAGGCCGTTCATCGGGCTTTGCAGATGAAGCTGGTGGGTGCTGCGGCCATCGTCGAGCCTGACGGTGCGGCCCGCATCCTCCTTCCATCGAGTCAACGCTCGGCGGCTGGCATAGAAAAAAAGGCCGTCCTCCTCGGCATGGGCAACAAGTTCGAGCTTTGGAGCGAACAGGCCCACCTCGCCAAGATCCGACAAACGATCGGCGAGGACGAGATCAGCGACGACATGGCGGAACTGCGGTTGTGACGAACTAATTCGAGGTCTTGGTGGAACGGGAGCGGGATGTGGTGATGGCGGGGCGCGATGTGCACATCCCTGTGATGCTCGACGAAGCGGTGGAGGGCCTCGCCTTGCGCGAGAACGGGCGCTACCTGGATGGGACTTTCGGCCGTGGCGGTCACGCCCGGGCGATCCTTTCGCGCCTGTCCGCCGATGGTCGCCTGTTCCTGATGGACCGCGACCCCACGGCGATCGCCGTGGCCGAAGCCGACCTCGCCACCGATCCGCGTGTCGCCCTGCGCCACGAAAACTTCGCCACCATGGGTGACTGGGCGGCGCTCGAAGGCGGCCTCGACGGCATCCTGCTCGACCTCGGTGTGTCCTCGCCCCAACTGGACGATCGCAGTCGCGGCTTCAGCTTCATGGCCGATGCGCCGCTCGACATGCGCATGGACACGTCGCGCGGCATCAGCGCCGCGGACTTCCTGGCCGAAGCCAGCGAGTTCGATATCGCCGACGTGCTCTGGCGCTTCGGCGAAGAGCGCTTCAGCCGTCGCRTCGCCAAGGTCATCGTCGAGCGTCGCGCCACCGCGCCGATTACCCGCACCGCCGAGCTCGCCGATCTCGTCGCCGGCTGCGTCGGCCGCCGCGAGCCCGGCAAGAACCCCGCCACGCGCACCTTCCAGGCGCTGCGTATTCGCGTCAATGCCGAACTCGAATCCGTCGAGCAAGGCCTCGCCGCCGCCCTCGACCTGCTCAAGGTGGGCGGCCGTCTCGCCGTGATCAGCTTCCACTCGCTGGAAGACCGCACGGTGAAGCAGTTCATCCGCTCGCACGAGGGCCGCGTGCAGGGCAATCGCCGCGGGCCGCCGCCCGAGGCGGCGCAGACCCGCCTCAAACCCGTGGGCAAGGCGATTTTCCCGTCCGATGCCGAAGTGGCCGCGAACCCGCGTTCGCGTTCCGCCGTGCTGCGCGTCGCGGAGAAACTCGCATGAAGGTGTTCGGCGCGATCTGCCTCTCGATCCTGCTGCTGGCGGTCCTCGCCAGCGCGATCGGTGTGGTCTGGACGCGCCACGAGAGCCGCGTGCTCTTCGTCGAACTCTCGCGTATGCAGAGCCAGAAAGACGACCTCGGTGTCGAATACGGCCGCCTCGAGCTGGAGCAGGCCACCTACGCTGAACCTGCCCGTATCGATGCAGAAGCCCGCGCCAAGCTCGGCATGATCACGCCGAAGCCGCAGGACATCCAGTTGGTGCGCCGATGAAAGCGCGCTACGGCAAGCCGGTCGTGCCGAGCCGCCGTCGCGGCCAGGGGCCGAGCCCGCGCAAGCGGATGACTGTCGTCGTCGCGCTGCTGTGCGTCTGCGCGACCGGCCTCGTCGTCCGCGCGTTCGACCTGCAGGTGGTGCGCAAGCAGTTCTACCAGGACCAGGGCGACGCCCGCTTCCTGCGTGAAATGCCCATCGCCGTCTCGCGTGGCACCATCTTCGATCGCAATGGCGAGCCCCTGGCCGTGTCGACGCCGGTCGCCTCGATCTGGGCCAATCCGCCTGAAGTGCTCGAAAACGAAGACCGTATTCCCGAGCTGGCCAAGGCGCTTCACGTCGACGCGGACGACCTCAAGCAGAAGATCGCCGCGCGCGCCGACAAGGAATTCATGTACATCGCCCGCCAGCTGCGTCCCGAGGATGCGCAGGCGATCGTCGACCTGAAGATCCCGGGCATTGCCTCCCAGCGCGAGTACCGCCGCTACTACCCATCGGGCGCGGTGAACAGCCATATTCTCGGTTTCACCAATATCGACGACCACGGCCAGGAAGGCCTCGAGTTGGCCTTCGACGATTGGTTGTCCGGCAAGCCCGGCGCGAAGCGCGTCATCCGCGACCGTATGGGACATGTCGTCGAAGACGTGGAACTGGTGCGTGAGCCGCAGCCGGGCCGCGACCTGACGCTGTCGATCGACCGTCGCATCCAGTACCTCGCCTATAGCGCCCTGAAAGATGCGCTGGAAAAGAACAAGGCCGATTCCGGTTCCATCGTCGTGATGGACGTGCACACGGGCGAAGTGCTCGGCATGGCCAACCTGCCGACGTTCAACCCGAACGCCGTGCGTGGCAGCACGCCGAACGATCGCCGCAACCGCGCGCTGACGGACGTCGTCGAGCCGGGTTCGACCATGAAGGCCTTCACCATGGCCGCGGCGCTGACCAGTGGCAAGTACACGCCCACGTCGCCGCTGATCGAGACCTCGCCGGGCACCTGGATGATGGGTGGGCACCCGGTTMGTGACACGCATAACTGGGGCACGCTCACCCCGACCGGCGTGATCACGAAGTCGTCCAACGTCGGCGCGGCCAAGATCGCCATGACGCTCGATACCGACTTCCTCTACAACATGTGGAAGTCGTTCGGCATCGGCAACAGCACGGGCAGCGGCTTCCCTGGCGAAGCGGCCGGTTACCTGCCGGTGAGCCGTACCTGGAAGCCGATCGAAAAGTCGCGCATGGCGTACGGCTACAACCTGAGCGTCACGCCGTTGCAGCTGGCCACCGGCTACACCGCAATCGCCAACGGCGGCGCGCTTCGATCGCCGAGTTTCATCAAGGGCGCCGATAATCCGCCGAGTCAGGTCATCACCCCGGAAGTGGCGCATGAGATCGTGCGGATGCTCGAGACCGTCCTTCAGCCGGGCGGTACCGGTTTCGGGTTCGCGTCGGTGGCCAATTACAGTGTGGCCGGCAAGACGGGTACCTCGCATAAGTTCTCCGTGGGCGGCTACTACGCAAAGAATTACATCTCGCTCTTCGTCGGCATGATCCCGGCCAGTGCGCCGCGCATCGTCACGGTCGTCGTTATCAACGATCCGCAGGGCGGTCACTATTACGGCGGCTCGGTGGCCGGTCCGGCCTTCGCGCAGGTGATGCAGGGCGCCGTGCGCCTGCTCGACATTCCTCCCGACAACGTCGGCCGCTGGTACGTCGGCGGTCCGAGTGTGGGCGGTCTTATCGGCTCTTCGAATGCACCGCCGCCGGCGGCGGACGACAGCGCGGCGGAAGAGGTGGTCCCATGACCATGCCTCTCGCCGAGCTGCTCCTTGGTTTCGCCGACGCCTCCGGTGCCGGCGACATCGTCGTTTCGGGCCTCTCGCTGGATTCCCGCGAGATCGTCGACGGCAACGCCTTCATCGCACTGCGCGGCGGGAAGGGCCACGGCATCGATTTCGCGGCGAAGGCCGTGGAGCAGGGTGCC
>NZ_JBFUIT010000009.1:0-43827 GCF_056401735.1 Luteibacter sp. P4_D7_3 | reverse complement strand
CTCCACTTGTGCGGAACTCGCCTCGAGGGTGGGCACCGAAGGCTCTTCCCATCCCTGAGGTTCGTGTGGGTCGAGCCGAAGCAACGCTGCTTCGGCTGCTGATTCGTCGCCGTCGCCAGACGGTCAACCCTGGCGCGCTGGTCGCGATCGGCCGCGCGAGCTAGCGCAGCGGCGAGGAAGGCGCTCACCGAGCCGGAGCGTCCGTACCAGCACGCCCGCCGTAACGGTCCGCTTGGGCGGCCACATCCACACCAACGGCTCTCCTTCCCGCTGACCGTATCGTCGTGAGAGACCTTGGTGTCCACCCTCGAGGCGAGTTCCGCACAAGTGGAGCGACCGTAGGCCAAATAGATACATGGGCCGCGTGAGCGGCCTTTCCTTTGCGAACGCGGAGGACGTGTCTGAGCCGCGAGGGTGGGCACCAAGGTCTCCCCGCGAGACGCCCAAGTGTACGAAGCGACGGCGAAGGCGAGCCAGGTGCGAGGTGCGAGGTGCGAGATGAACCAAAAAAAAGGCCCGCCAGTGGCGGGCCTTTTGTCTACCAGCGAGCGAACCGCTTACGCGCCCACCGCCGAGTATCCCTTCAATCTTTCAGCAAACTGCTGCAGCGAGCGAATTCCGCTTTGCTCCGCTTCGACAATCCACTGTTGGAGCGACTTCAGCGCCTTATCCGCGCCACGCTCTTCCATCAGCGCCACCAGACGGGCGCGGAACTCGCACACCGTGGTCAGCGTCGGGCGATTGGCCAGCGCGGCATGCATGCGCTCGCGGGCATCGTTGTCCAGCCAGCGGCCGCCATCGGCCAGTGCACGGCGCACGCGACGCGGCACGGCTTTCACGCTGTCCCCCGCCTGACTGACTTCTTCGCGCATGGTCGGCAGGATCACGTTGCGGTAGTAGTCGGTCGTGGCCTGGAAGCGCAGCGCCAGCACACCCTTGAGGGTCTCGGCGTCCGGCAGGTGCACGTTGGGACGGATGTTGAGGGTCGGTGCGACGCGCAGCACCTTGGCGAGGCCCACGGCGCGGAGAGTGCAGATAGCGGCCCAGCCAATGTCGAACTCCCACTTGCGCAGTGCGAACTTCGCCGAGCTCGGGAAAGCATGGTGGTTGTTGTGCAACTCTTCGCCGCCGATCCAGAAACCCCAGGGCGAGATGTTCGTCGCCGTGTCCGAGCTCTCGAAGTTGCGGTAGCCCCACCAATGGCCGATGCCGTTGACGAAGCCCGCGGCCCAGAACGGGATCCAGATCATCTGGATGGCCCAGATCGCCAGGCCGACCACGCCGAACAGCGACACGTTGATGATCGCCATCAAGGTCGGGCCCCAGTACGGGTGGCTGCCGAACAGCTTGCGCTCGAACCAGTCGTCGGGCGTGCCGCGACCGTACTTCTCCATGTCGGCCTTGTTGTAGCTGGCCTCACGGTAGAGGGCGACGCCGTCGAAGAAGACCTTCTTGATCCCGAACACCTGCGGGCTATGCGGATCTTCCTCGGTCTCGACCTTGGCGTGGTGCTTGCGATGGATAGCGACCCACTCGCGCACGACCATGCCCGTCGTCAGCCAGCCCCAGAAACGGAAGAAGCCGTTGAGGGTCCAGTGGAAATCCACGCCGCGATGGGTCGCGCTCCGGTGGTAATACAGGGTCACCGTGAAAATGGTGAGCTGCGTCAGCACGAGCAGATAGACCACCATTTCGCCCCAGCTTGCGCGGGAGAGACCGTTGGCCAGGAAATCGAGCAGGGTGTCGAGCATTTAGTCGGTACCGCGCGGGGAGTGAAGGGAAAGTACAAGTGTATATCGGCAGTCTAACCGCCTGTTTCCATACCCACCAGCACGTTCTTCGGCAAAATGTGAAGCCGGCGGTTGTGGGAAACGGAGCCGTTTGCGCACAATCGCGCCATGAGATTCCTCCCAGCCGTTCAGAAGCCACCCGCCGTGACCGCACGTTGGGCACAGAATCCTGCGAATAGCCCGCCGTTCGGCGACGTAGGCGCATGACCGACCTTCCGCTCCTGAACGTGGCGGGTCTCTCCCGTCGCCGGGCCGGCCGCGCAGCCGTGACCGACCTTTCGTTTTCCCTGAACCGTGGTGAAGTCCTCGGCCTGCTAGGGGTCAATGGCGCCGGGAAATCCACCACGTTGTCGATGCTCGCAGGCGCGCTCCGCCCGGAAGCGGGAAGCATCACCCTGGACGGTCGCGATTTCGTGACGCATCCCGGCATTGCCCGCTCCCTGGTCGGCTGGCTGCCCGAGGCTGCGCCCCTGTGGCCCGAACTGTCAGTGGAGGAACATCTCCTGGCCTTTGCCCGCCTCCGCGGCTTTTCCCGCACGGCGGCCCGAAAGTCTGCCAATGCAATGATCGTCCGCCTCCAGCTGGGCGACATGCGGCGACGCCTTGCAGGGGTTCTCTCCCAGGGCCAGCGGCAGCGCCTCGGCGTGGCCTGCGCCCTGGTCCACGATCCGGCACTGATCATCCTCGACGAACCCGCCAACGCGCTGGACCCTGTTCAGACCGGCGAATTGCGCAAGCTGGTTCGCGAGCGGGCGGCAGCCGGGGCGGCGGTGATCCTTTCGACCCACGTACTCGGTGAAGTCGTCGCTGTGTGCGACCGGGTGGCGATCCTGCACGAGGGACGCCTTCGCCACGACGCGCCGCTCCACGACAAGGCAGGCGGCAAGACGCTGGAAGCCACCTTCTTCGCCATCGCGACGGGAGCAGGCCCATGAGCCTTGGTGCCGTGACCCGACTTGAATTGCGCCGGCTCACCGTGCGCCCTCTGGCCTGGGCGATCGCCGCCCTGACGATTGCCTGGCTTGCCTGGAGCTTCGTTCTCGGCCTCGGCCAGTTCCTCGGCGATCAGGTGAAACTGGCTGGCATGGCGGATGCGCCGGGCTTCACCGATCTGGTCGCCATACCTTTGCTGGCCGAACTGGCCAAGCTGGCCTTCCTGGTCGTTCCGCTGATGACGATGTCGCTGCTGGCCGGCGAACGCCGCACCGGTACGCTTGCGTTGCTCGCCTCGACCGGACTCGCACCGTGGCGGATCGTCCTGGGTAAATACCTTGCCGTCCTCCTCTGGCTGAGTCTCTGGCTCCTGGCCACCCTGGCGATGCCTCTGGTGGTCGGTGCGGAATCCACCGCCGACTGGGGGAAGCTCGCCGCCGCGACGCTCGGGACAGCCCTGCTTCTGGCAACACTCGCCGCCATCGGCGTGGCCTGCTCCGCGGCCACTTCATTTCCGGCCATCTCGGCGGCCATGGCGCTCATCGTGACCCTGGTGTTGTGGACAGTGGATCGTGGTGCGCAGGCTGCCGGTATCAGCGGCGGTTTCCTCGAATGGCTGACCATGGCCACGCATCTGCAGAACCTGCTGCGCGGCCTCGTCGTCTCCAGTGACCTGATCTGGTTCGTACTCGCGATTGCCCTGTCGCTTATCCTCGCCACGCGCCGCCTCGGCGGCGACAGGGAGCGTCAGTAATGCGCCGTCTCGATCGCTGGCTCATCCTGCTGGCCCTGGTCGTCGCGACAGGCTGCCTCGGGTTCCTCAGCTCGCGTCACGTATGGACCGCCGACTGGACGCGAGGCGCGCGTGCGAGCCTCGCGCCCGAGAGCGTTGCCGTACTCGACACGCTGAAGGGGCGCGTCGACGTCGTAGGCTACCTATCGCCCACCGGCCCCTTGCGCGAGCAGGTCGCCGCCGTGATGGAACGCTACACACGCGAAAAGAAGGACCTGACACTCTCGTTCGTCGACCCGGACCTGGATCCCGTCGCGTCGCGCCAGATGGGTATCGCCGGTAACGGTGCCTTGTTCGTGCGCTATGCCGGGCGCGAACAGCGTGTGGAAAGCCCGATCAACGAACGCAACCTTTCCAACGCACTCGAGCGCCTCGCGCGCGGCGGCGAGCGCGTCGTCGCCTTCGTCACCGGCGACGGCGAGCGTCAGGCCGACGGCCAAGCGAACGCCGATCTCGGCACCTTCATGGGCCAGGTGGAACGTCGTGGCATTCGCGCGGTGCCGCTTAATTTCAGCCAGACCCAGGGCGTTCCCGAGCACACCGATCTCGTCGTGCTCGCCAGCCCCACGGCGTCGTTGCCGGCAGGCAGCATCGCGGCGCTGGTCGACTACGTCCGTTCCGGCGGCAACCTCCTCTGGCTGACCGAACCAGGCAATGCGGACCTGGGTACCGGCGCGCTTGCCGATGTCCTCGGCATACGCGTTCTTCCCGGCTTATTGGTCGATGGACAAGGCAGCACGCTCAACGTGAAGGACCCTCGCGTCGTCGCGGTCGGTGACTACCCCTTCCACGCGATCACGCGCGGCTTCCGCGATACCAGCCTGTTTCCGCAAGTCGCCGCGCTGGCCCAGGTATCCGACCACGACTGGGCCGTCGTGCCCTTCCTGCGCTCGGGCGAGCGCAGCTGGACGGCCTTCGATGGCATCGACAACGACAAGCCCTCGACCATCGCCTTCCATCCGGAAACCGGCGAACTCAAAGGTCCGCTGGATTTTGGCTTCGCGCTGAACCGCCTCTCGCCGAGCCCGGCGAAAAGCGAACAGCGTGCCGTCGTCATCGGTGATGGCGATTTCATTTCCAACACCTACCTGGGGAACGGCGGCAATCGCGCCCTCGGCGAGCGGATCGTCGACTGGCTGCTCGGCGACGACGTTCTGGTAGACCTGCCAACGCGCGGCGCGCCTGACCGGGTCATTTCGCTCTCGCAGGACGGGCTCAATGCCATCACCCTAGGCTTTCTGGTCGCCCTGCCCGCTTTGCTCGTAGGCCTCGGCGCGGGCATCGCATGGCGCCGAAGGAGGCGCTGACGTGACGCGACGGATCATTGCCATCGCGGTCCTCGTGCTGCTGCTCGCCGCCGTCGGCTGGCAATGGCATGCCGACAATGCGGAAGCTCAGGAGCACACGCTCACGTCGGTCGATCCCGATGCGGCAACACACATGGCCGTGGCGCTCAAAGGCCTGCCCGATCAACGGTTCGAGCGCAGGAACGGACGCTGGGTGAATCTCGATGCCACGGCCACCGACGAAGGCCGCGCCGAGGAACTGGTCTCGCTGGCGGCGACGCCCGTAGCCGACTGGAAGCCCGCTGGCGATTTCGATCCCGTGAAGATTGGCCTGGCGCCACCGATCGCCGTGCTCACGATCGACGGCACGCGCATCGAATTCGGCGAAATGACCGCCCTGGGAAAGCAACGCTACGCGCGCGTAGGAAAGCGCATCGCCTTCGTCCCGGCACAGGCACTTCCCCGTGCGCCACGCACCCAGGCCTTGCCGACAACCCTGAAGCCGGTGCCATGAGCGCACGTGCTGGCGCTTGCCCGACGACCTGAAACACCCCATCTTCCGGTCATGCCCGAGCTTCCCGAAGTCGAAACCACCCGCCGCGGTATCGCTCCTCACCTTGAGGGACACCGCGTGACCGGTGTCGTGCTGAGGCGTCCGGACCTGCGCTGGCCCATCCCGGCGGAGATATCCACCCTCCTTCCCGGCCAGGTTATCGATGCCGTGGACAGGCGCGCGAAATACCTGCTGCTGCGCACGGAGGTCGGCACGGCCCTGCTTCATCTGGGCATGTCCGGCATGCTGCGCGTACTGCCGGCGGAAACGCCGATCGGCAAGCACGATCACGTCGACATCGCCATGGACACGGGCCGCGTCCTGCGTTTCACCGATCCACGCCGCTTCGGCGCCCTGCTCTGGCAAATGCCAGGCGAAACCCATGAACTGCTCGACGGTATCGGGCCGGAGCCGCTCACCGACGACTTCGACGGTGACCTGCTCTGGAAGCTGTCACGTGGCCGCACCGCCTCGGTGAAGACCTTCCTGATGGATAACGCCGTCGTCGTCGGCGTGGGCAATATCTACGCGAGCGAAGCCTTGTTCGCCGCTGGCATCGATCCGCGCCGCGCCGCAGGAAAGGTGTCGCGCGTGCGCTATGCAAAGCTCGCCGACGAGGTGAAGCGCATCCTTGCCTACGCCATCACGCGCGGTGGCACCACGCTGCGCGACTTTCTCGCCCCCGATGGCGCGCCGGGCTATTTCTTCCAGGAGCTGTTCGTCTATGGACGCACCGGCGAGCCCTGCAAGGTTTGCGGGACGCCGGTCCGTGTCGTGACGCTCGGGCAGCGCGCGTCGTTCTATTGCCCGCGCTGCCAGCGCTAGCCACGCGACCCAAAACGTTTCAGTCGGGCCATCGCATGGCGGCGTGCGAGTTGTTGAACATCGGATCGTTCTCGTCACCCGACAGCTCGACCGTCAGGCCACCCTTCACGCCATCCACTTCCACCGTCTGGTGGTGCTCGAAGTGCGCGCCCAAGGCACCCAGGTCGACAAATCGTTCCGATAGCGCGCCCGCGCGATCGATCTGGTTATCGGGCACGTTGGTCAGGCTGATGTCCGGACGACCGAACTTGCGCATGCCCCGCGTACGGATCCACGAGCGGCCTTTGGTCTCCTCGGGACTGCACAGGATCAGCACGTGATGTCGCGTGGGGGCGCCGCCCTGTACCAGGTAGTGCTCGCGCCAGGTGGCGGCGTCGAAGAGCGAGAGTATCTGCGGATCGACCACGGCCTTGCCACCTATATCGGTCAGCGCCGCCACGACACCCAGGGTGTCGCGCAGATAGTCGAGATGGTCGCTATCGGGAAAACGTCCACGAATGGCAATCACGTGCGGCGCCGCCTTCGCAGCGGCATAGGCTTCCGGGCTGTCTTCCTTCAGCAGTTCACCGAGCGCGCCGGAGAGGGGGTAGCCCTCCCAGCGCGCCAGCACGGCGTTCTGAAAGCGCTGGAGCTCCACGCCGTCAGGAAGGCCAGGGCTACCGTAGCGCGCCGCGGGGATCACGAGATCTTCGGGGAACGCGCCGAACACGAAGAAAAGCAGCACGGCTTCCTCGCTGCTGGGCTGCCAGTGCGGTCGCGGCCATGCGGCGGCGGTATTCGTCGTCTCGGTCACGYGCTTTTTCCTTGGTCTGGGTCGCTTTCGCCGAGCGGCAGCACGGATTGCTGCAGCTCGATACGGCCATCGCCGCCGGTGATGCTCTTGAATTCGGCGCGGCTCACGGAGACATAGCGGTCGTTCCCGCCGATCTCAACCTGCGGGCCCTGGGTCACGGCCCGGCCATGCTCATCCACGCGCACCACCATGGTCGCCTTCTTGCCGGTATGGCAGATGGTCTTGATCTCGTCGAGGTTGTCCGCCCAGGCCAGGAGGTACTTGCTGCCTTCGAAGAGTTCGCCGCGGAAATCCGTGCGCAGGCCATAGGCGAGCACCGGGATACCCAGCTTGTCGACCACGTCGGAGAGCTGCCAGACCTGGGCCTTGCTGAGGAACTGGGCTTCATCCACCAGCACGCAGTGCAGGGGGCCACGGCTGTCGATGTCCCGCTCCGCGATGGTCAGCAGGTTCTCGTCCCCGGCAAATCGCATGGCCCGCGCCTGCAGGCCGATACGTGAAGCGACAATGCCCTCGCCATAGCGATTGTCCAACGCTGGCGTGAGGATGAGCGTACGCATGCCGCGCTCGTGATAATTGTGCGCGCTCTGCAGCAGCGTGGTGGTCTTTCCGGCGTTCATCGCCGAGTAGTAGAAGTAAAGCTTGGCCATGCGGATCGTTCCGGTGCGTGACCGCACATGGTACCGCCAAGCCCCCGACCGCTGGGGGCCGAGGGCCGGTCTCGTGGCCCGTGAGCCTGTTCCGGAACCCCGCCGACGGGTTTCCACCTGCTACCATCCGTGACCTCGTCCGCTGCCCTGTCCGGCCGATCCCCTATGCTCAATCCGCAGCAACACGCGGCTGTCGAATACTGCGACGGCCCCCTCCTCGTGCTGGCCGGCGCCGGCTCCGGCAAGACCCGTGTCATCACGGAAAAAATCTCGCACCTGATCTCGCGCCGACACCTGGCCGCCGAGAAGATCGCCGCGATCACCTTCACCAACAAGGCGGCGAAGGAAATGCGCGAGCGCGTGAGCAAGCTGATTTCAGACGAATCGGCGAAAGCGCTTACCGTCTGCACGTTCCACGCGCTCGGGTTGAAGTTCCTGCAGATCGAGCATGAACGCGCCCAGCTGCGCCGCGGATTCTCCGTGCTCGACGCCGACGACAGCGCCAACATGCTCAAGGAGCTCTCGCCCAAGGGCGTGAAACCCGAAGTGATCCAGGGCATCCGCAACCTGGTGGGCAAGGCGAAGAACGGCGGTCTCACGCCGGAAGAGGCGATGGCCGCGGCACGCAGCCCGCGCGAGATCGAAGCCGCGACGATCTACGACCTCTACCAGCAGCGCCTGGCCGCCTTCAACGCCGTGGATTTCGACGATCTCATCCGTTTGCCCCTGCGCATCCTGGAAACCGACGACGACGCGCGCGCCATCTGGCAGGAACGCCTGCGCTACCTACTGGTGGACGAATACCAGGACACCAACGACGCGCAATACCGCCTGCTCAAGGCGATTGCCGGGCCCAAGGCACGCTTCACCTGCGTGGGCGACGACGATCAAAGCATCTATGCGTGGCGTGGCGCCAACCCGGAAAACATCGACCAGCTCGGGCGCGACTTCACCAACCTGCGCGTGATCAAGCTCGAGCAGAACTACCGTTGCGCCAAGCGCATCCTGCGCGCCGCCAACCAGCTGATCGCGAACAATCCGCACGTCCACGACAAGAAGCTGTGGAGCGACCACGTCGAAGGGCCGCCGATCCGCGTGCTGGAATGCAAGGACAACGACCATGAGGCCGAACGCATCGCCGCGATCGCCTCCAGCCTGCACGAGAAGTACAAGGAAAAGGGCGCGCGGTGGGACGACTTCTGCATCCTGTATCGCGGCAACTTCCAGGCACGCGTGCTGGAAAAGGCGCTGCGCCTGGCCAAGGTGCCGTATCACCTCAGTGGTGCACTGTCCTTTCTCGATCGCGCGGAAGTGAAGGATATCCTCTGCTACCTGCGTCTCCTGACCAACCCCACCGATGATGCTGCCTTCCTTCGCGTGGTCAACGTGCCGAAGCGTGAAATCGGCTCGACATCGCTCGAGAAACTCGGCCAGATGGCGCAGACACGCAATGCCTCGCTGCTCGAGGCGACACGCAGCGATACCGTACTGAAGACGATCTCCTCGCGTCCCGCGTCCGCCCTGGCGAACTTCTCACGCCTGATGGACGAGTTGCGCAGCGACGCCAACCACCTCAGCGCCGCTGATCTGGTCCAGACGATCATCGAGAAGACCGGCTACGGCGCACAGATCGCAGCCTCGACGCCCGATGAAGTGCTGCGCGAGCGCCGTCTGGGCAACCTGCGCGAACTGGCCGACTGGTTCCGTGCCATGAGCAAGGACGGCGGCCGTACCGGCGACATCGCTGCCCAGCTCGCCCTGCTCAGTCATGCCGACCGCGACGATCCGGGCAACGCCCTGCGCATGATGACGTTGCACTCGGCAAAAGGCCTGGAGTTTCGCTTCGTCTTCATCGTCGGCTGCGAAGACGGCACGTTGCCGCACGAAGGCGCGATCGACGAAGGCCGCCTGGACGAGGAGCGACGACTGATGTACGTCGGCATCACGCGCGCCAAGGAGATGCTGACGCTGTCGTTCTCGGCCCGGTCGCGCAAGTACGGCGAGGTTCTCTCGAACGATCCGAGTCGCTTCCTCGAGGAACTGCCGCAGGATGATCTCCACTGGGACGGCAAGGATCCCGAAGCCGATGCCGAAGTGAAGATGGAAACCGCCGCCACCCACATGGCGCGCATCCGCGCCATGCTCGCCGGCGGCACCTGATTCCGCCCCTCAGATCAGCTCTTCGGCCTCGAGCTCGCTCTTCAGGTAGGCATAGTAGATGGGCGCGGCTACCAACCCCCCTAGCCCGAACGCTGCCTCGAACACCAGCATCGCGATGAGCAACTCCCAGGTACGCGCACGGATCTGCCCACCGACGATCTTCGCGTTGAGAAAGTATTCCAGCTTGTGCACCACGATCAGGAAGCCGAGCGCGGCGACACCCACCCACAAGGACACCGACAGGCCGGCAATCGTGATCAATACGTTGGAGATCAGGTTGCCGACCACCGGCAGGAGCCCGACGACAAAGGTAAGGATGACCAGGGTCTTGGCCAGCGGTACGTGGATGCCGAACATCGGCAAGCCAGCCAACAGGAACAATGCGGCGAGCGTAGTGTTGATCGCCGAGATCTTCAGTTGGGCGAAGATGATGTTGTGAAAGGCGTCGGCAAGACGCATCGCCCGGGTCGACAGCTCGAACGACAACGGCCGCGCCGGACGTCCGCCTGAGCCATGCGAAATGGCAACGATGGCGCCGAGCACCAGGCCGATGAGGATGTGCGCAAAGACGCGCGCCGCCGTGGTGCCCATCAACTTCAGATCGCCCGCGTGCTCGTGGGCCCAGCCCATTCCCCGTTCGCGGAAGTCGCCGAAGCTATCCGGCAGGCGTGAGGTGAGCCAGGCCGGTAGCTGCTCGTGGGCCTTGTCGAACAACGGGAGCAGCTTGGCGTCCCAAAGCTCCTGCGGATCACCGATGTCGCGGCGGTAGAAGCCCAGCGCGGCGACGACAATCAGGATGAGTGCTCCAACCACGACGATCGCCACGAAACCGACCGCGATCGGCCGCGCGCGCTCACCGGGGACGACGCGACGAATCAGCGGCGTGAGCGCTTCGACCACCTCGTACACCAGCAGACCGGCCAGCAGGGCCGATACCAGGTGGAGCATGAGCACGCCCCAGAGCGCCAACGCCGCAAGGACGTAGGTGGCGATGCGGATGAGGCGCGAATCGCCCGGCGTACTGACCATGCTGTCACTCCTTGAAGTWGGCGGGATTCCAGCAGGCCGGCGATGAACGCTAGATCAAGCGCTCGGCTTCCAGTTCAGATTTCAGGTACGCGTAGAAGATCGGCGCCGCCACGAGGCCCGGAAGCCCGAAAGCCGCTTCGCAAAGCAACATGGCGACCAGGAGTTCCCAGGCACGCGCCCGGATCTGGCTGCCGACGATGCGGGCATTGAGGAAGTACTCGAGCTTGTGGATGACGACGAGGAAGGCCAGCGCACCGATGCCAACAGACAGCGACACCGACAGGCCGACGATGGTGATCGCCGTGTTGGACAACAGGTTGCCGATCACTGGCAAGAGGCCCACGAGGAAGGTGATCACGATCAGCGTTTTCGTCAGCGGCAGGTGCACGCCGAATAAAGGCAGGATGCAGAGCAGGTAGATGGCGGTGAGGAGGGTGTTGACCAGCGAGATCTTGATCTGGGCAAACACGATGTTGTGGAACGCGTCGGCCAGGCGGGCACTGCGCAGGCTCAGCTCAGCCGCGAACGGGCCGACCTGGTGCGACGGCCGGGTGCGACTCAACGCCACGATCGCACCGAGCACGAGGCCGATGAGAATGTGCACGAGGACTCGCGCCGCTTCTTTGCCTGCAAGCTGCAGGGTCACCGCATTGCTGCGTGCCCAGTCGAGCGCGGTCACGCGCAGCGCGTCCACGCTTTCCGGCAAGCGGGCGACGACCGCCTGGGGCATCTGCTCACGAGCGCGCTCAACCAGGGGCATCAGCTTGTTCTGCCACAGATCTTCGGGATTGCCGATTTCGTTGCGGAAGAAACTGATCCCACCAAGGATGAGCAGGGTCAGTAGGCCGACGACGATGACGGCGACCAGGGCGACGGCGAGCACGCGCGCACGATCGCCTGACAATCGACGACCCATCAGGGGTGCCACGGACACCACCACCTCGTAAACGAGCAAGCCAGCGAGCAGCGCCGGCAGCAGCCGCAGGTAAAGCACGAGGAAAAGACCGAGCCCCATCGCGATGTAGCTGGCGATGCGGATGGCGTGAGTGCGCGGACTGGCGACGTCCATAGAGACCTCGTCGTGAATGAGGCCGCAGTCTGTCAGCACGCAGGGTCGTTGCGCCAGAGGCGTGCGTCCCGTCGTCACGCTGTCGTAAACTCCCCGGACAATCGCCGGCCCACGGGCGACGTTGCCTGTTTCGCAAGGGGTTTTCATGATGAAGTTCGTTCCGGCCGCGTTCGCCGCGGCACTGGTGCTCACCGGTTGCGCAGCCACGCCCCATGCCGGGCCTGCTGCGGCACCCGTCCCGCCCGCACCTGTCGCGGCGCCCGCCATCACCGGCGCCACCGCTGATGACAACCTGAATGCGGTGGCCTGGTCGCAGAACGCCAGTGAGCACGACTTCATTTACCTGCAGACCTTCCGAGATGCGCAGGAGAAAATTCTCAAAGCGAAGCAGGATCCGAACTGGGACGCCCTGCCGAAGGACGACCGCGCGGCTCACCCGTCCCTCAAGGGCCTCAAGCCCGCCGTGGTACTCGACATCGACGAGACGGCGCTCGATAACTCGCCCTACCAGGCACGCCTGATCCGCGCCGGTGGCGAGTTCAATGAAGCCGACTGGGCAGCGTGGTGCAAGGAAGGCATCGCGCGGCCGATGCCCGGTGCCCTCGCCTTCACGAAGTTCGCCGCCGAGCACGGCATCGCCGTGATCTACATTTCCAACCGCGCCAAGGACCTGGACGAAGCGACGCTGGGTAACCTGCGTTCGGCGGGCTTCCCGGTGGCCGGCAAGGAGTCCTTCCTGGGCMTGGGCACCTTCGTCGAAGGTTGCGAGCAGGTGGGTAGCGAGAAGGGCTGCCGTCGCCAGCTGGTCGCGAAGAACTATCGCGTGCTGATGCAATTCGGCGACCAGATCGGCGACTTCGCCAATATTCTGGGTAACAACGCCGACGGCCGCGCCAGGGCCATGGCGCCCTATACGGCCTGGATCGGCGAGCGTTGGTTCGTCCTGCCGAACCCGACCTACGGCAGCTGGGAGACGGCGCTGTTCGACAACGACTTCAGCCTGCCGCGTGGCGAGCGCCGGCAGAAGAAGATCGAGTCACTGCGTACTCAATAAATTCATGCACTTATCCGGGTTAAGTTAAGGCATTGCTTTAGCAATGTTATTTAACTATTATGGCCTCGCCAAAACCCGTGGCGCCAAAAAGCAATGCGGGCAAGGCCATTTCCCTTACCGGCCTCGGGCTGGATAACCCCGTGAGGCGATGAGCCTCCGGGGTTTTTTCTTGTACGCTCCCCGTCCCCGCCTTCCGAAGACGTCGAAGCCCCCATGCGCCGCCTATCGCACCTGGCCTGGATCCTCCTGCTGGCAGTCGCCCTGCTTTCCGCTTGCAACCACAAGCCGAAGGATGCCCCCGGCACGCCCGGCGGCGGCTCCCCCGAAGACGCCATGCGCGATTCGCTGGATCTGCTTCGCGACGRCAAGTTCGACATGTTCTGGCGGCACGCGCTGCCGCCCGCGGACTTTGCCGCGCTGCGCGCCGACTGGGTAAAACGCAATGCGCCCACCGAGCCGCTCGATGACGACGACCGCGCCAAGTTCGAGGCCGGCGTAAAGCGGCTGACCGAGCCGGATGCGGAGAAGAAGCTGTTCGCCGACCTGCGTCCGACCCTGGTCCGCTTCGATCGCGACTATAAGGATCAGATGCCGCTGCTGTCCGGCGTCGGGCAGTCGATGGCACTCACGGCGATCGACCAGGCCAAGGAGCTCACGGCGTCGCAGAAGCGGCAACTGCGCGAAGCCGCGAACGTGGTCGCACCGTGGACGCAGACCGTACCCTGGGGCGATCAGGGCAAGGCGAAGGAGGCGATCGGCATTCTTGTGGACACCGCGCGCAAGGCCAACCTTTCGACCCCCGACGCGCTGCATGCGATGAACTTCGAGCAGTCCATGGCCACCTGGTCGACTGCCTGGCTGGGCTTCAAGCGCCTGTTCGCCGTTTATGGCCTTTCCATCGACAAGAGCTTCGAGTCGATAAGCATCGACACCATCGAGAACAGCGGCGGTTCGGCGCACGTAAAGATCACCTACATCCTGCTGGACAAGCCCATCCAGACCGATGCCACCCTGGTGCTGCTCGACGGCCGCTGGTACGACAGCGACCTGCTGCAAAGCGTCCGCGCGCAACACCTCCAGCTCAACCCGCCCGCGCAACCCGCTCCGTCGGGCAGCGCGCCAGCCCTGCCCGGTACCGCCGCACCGCCGCCGCACAACGATGGCGCACCGGTCGCGGCCGCCCGGCCCCGCTGAAGCCGTACAATCCCACGATGCCCGAAATTCCGATGAGTGCGGATCCGCACGTCCCTGTCGCCCGTTCGCCCTGGTGGTTCAAGCTGCTGGGTCGGCTTCTCGAACCCTGGGTGCGGATCAAGCGTGAGCCCGCCGAGCCTACCGCCCTCCTCGTGAGCGGCGCGGCTGTCTGTTACGCGATCGAGCGCGACGGCGCTTCCGACGCGCTGATCCTCGAACGTGCCTGTCGCGAGGCTGGCCTGCCCAGTCCGATGCAGTTGCTGGAGCTACCCGGCCGTCGTCGTCGCTCGGTGTTTTCCCTGAGCCGCCGCCATGGCTGGCTGTTCGGACGCACGGATGCGCGTGGACCGAAAGAACCGATCGGCCAGCTCATCCGCGCACTGGAGGACGATCCGGAGCGCGATATCCAGGTCGTCCCCGTTTCCATCTATGTCGGCCGGGCGCCCAACCGTGAGAGCGGCTGGTTCAGCGTGCTCTTCGCCGAGAACTGGCTGGTGGTCGGCCGCTTCCGCCGCATGCTCGCCCTCCTGCTCAATGGGCGGGATACCGTCGTGCATTTTTCCGCACCGGTGTCGCTGCGTAGCGTGCTGGCCGACTCGAACGGCCTGTCGCCGGAGCGCCTCACGCGCAAGATCGCCCGCGTGTTGCGCACCCATYTCCGCCGCATTCGCGCAGCCGTGATCGGCCCCGACCTGTCGCACCGCCGTACCGTGGTCGACGCGGTGCTCAACACCGAACCGGTGCGCGATGCCATCGCGGCGACGGCCAGCAAGGAAAACATCACGCTGGCGAAGGCTCAACGGCGCGCGCGCGATTTCGCGCTCGAGATCGCGGCGGACTATTCGCACCCCGTGGTCCGCTCGACCTCGTTCCTGCTCTCCAACTTCTGGAACAAGCTCTACGACGGCATCGCCATGCACCACTTCGACAAGGCCCGCGCCGCGGCGCCGGGTCATGAAGTGGTCTACGTGCCCTGTCATCGCAGCCACACCGACTATCTGCTGCTGTCTTATCAGTTGCATTACTCCGGCGTGGTGCCACCGCACATCGCTGCGGGCGTGAACCTCAATCTCCCCGGCGTCGGCCCCATCCTCCGTCGTGGCGGCGCGTTCTTCCTGCGCCGCAGCTTCAAGGGCAATGCGATGTATTCGGTGGTCTTCAACGAATACCTCGCTCAACTGGTCGATCGCGGCGTGCCGCTGGAGTACTTCATCGAAGGCGGCCGTTCGCGTACCGGACGCCTGCTGGCACCGCGCGCCGGCATGCTGGCGATGACGCTGCGCGCCTTCCTTCGCGCGCCTCGCCGGCCGGTGCTATTCCAGCCGGTGTACATCGGCTACGAGAAGCTGATGGAAGGCAAGTCGTACGCAGGCGAGCTTTCCGGTAAGCCGAAGGAAAAGGAATCGCTGCTCGGCCTCATTCGCGGCCTGAAGGTGCTGCGCCAGCGCTATGGCCACGTCACGCTGAACTTCGGCGAGCCTATCCTGCTCACCCCCATGCTCGATTCGGTCGCGCCGGACTGGCGCGTGACGACGGCCGAGCACGACGCCAAGCCGGAATGGATGAGCAACCTGGTCGACGACCTCGCCGAGCGCATCCAGATCAATATCAACCGCGCGGCCGACGTCAATCCGATCAACCTGATCGCGCTCGCCCTGCTGGCCACGCCCAAGCATGCGATGGCCGAGAACGACCTGCTCGCCCAGCTCGAACTTACCAAGTCGATGTTCCAGGAACTGCCGTATTCGGACCGCGTAACCATCACGCCGATGAACCCACAGGGCATCGTCGCGTACGGCGAGCAGATGGGCTGGATCCGCCGCATCCGTCACCCGCTTGGCGACGTGCTCGTTACCGAAGGCGAACAGGCGGTGTTGTTGTCGTACTTCCGCAACAACGTGCTCCATCTGAACGCGGCTGCCGCGTGGGTGGCAGCCTGCTTCCTCAACAACCGCCGCATGTCGCGATCGTCGGTGCTGCGCCTGGGCAAGCTGATCTATCCCTTCATCCAGGGCGAGCTGTTCCTGCCCTGGGACCAGGATGGGTTTGCCAACGAGGTGCAGGAAACGATCGAGTTCTTCGTTCGCCGCGGCATCCTCGAGGCCAGCAGCGAAGGCCGCGTCCTCGAACGTGGACCCGGCCAGGACGACGGCGCGTACCAGCTCCGCGTGATCGCCCGCAGCATGCTGCAGGCTTTCGAGCGCTACTACATCGCCATCGCCGCGCTGGTGAAGAACGGCCCGCACACCATGAGCTCGGGCGAACTCGAAACCGCCTGCACGCTCACGGCGCAGCGCCTCGGCCTGCTCAACGAACTGTCGGCACCGGAGTTCTTCRACAAAGCCTTGTTCCGCGGCTTCATCCAGAAGCTGCGCGAAGTGAAGGTGGTCTGGACCGACACGAACGGCAAACTCGACTTCAGCGACGCGTTGGAAGATATGGTGCGCGATGCACGAGTGATCCTCGCGCGCGAGGTGCGTCACTCCATCCTCAAGATCACGCCGGGCGGCGAGAACGACCGCGACCTCGAAGCGCGTCCACCGGACGATCCGGGCGAGACGGCGGCGGAGTCGCTACATGACCGGCATGTCGCCAACGAAGAGACGCGGCACAAGAATCATCCCTGAGCTGACATCTTTGCTGTCGTAACGCTGACACCATGTCGTCGTTGGCGGGGACATATCTTCCGCTGACGAGCTCCTAACCTTTGCGCTGGATTTCCACGCAAAGGATGCGGCATGGACATGAATCCCCCGCAGGCGCCGGCGGCAATCGTCAGCAGCACGCAGCAGGAGACCGTCGACGCCCTGGGTCGGCTTATCGCCGTTCAAGCGTGGCTGGCCAGCCAGCAACAGGATTTACCCGCGCTACCTGTTTATCCCGTCGCCGAAGGCCGCACGCACCTGCTCGCCGCCCTGGATGCGTTCTGGCAGCGACCGGTAGAAGACGCCCCGGGCGCGCCACCCGTGCCACGCATCGATGCCCTGGCCACGCGGTTGGCGTCTGTCATGCGCGACGACGCCCTCGTCCGCCGCAGCGACGGCACGCTCGACGGCGTCGCAGCGAACCTCGCCGAGCGTTTCGCGCGCTCGCACGGCGGCGACTTGCCACCAGGCGTGCAAGTCCGTTCGTTGCGCATCGGTCCGGTGGACTACGCAGGTGCGGTCATCGTATACGACCGCGACGATCCTACCGTCGTCCTTCGCTTCCTGCCGGATCGCGGCTGGGACGCTTTCGACAGCCTCGACCACCTGCATGGCGAGACAGAGTTATGGTTGCGGCAGGCGCTGGCGCGCCGCCGCGAACTGCCGGGGATTCGCGCGGACGACACCGCCCAGGTACTAGCCAACGATCGCTTCGTCGATTCGCTGCCGCAGCAAGCCGACGTGTTTCGCTCGATGGCCCGGCGGATCGCCGGACTGCAGAGAGAAAAGGTCGAGGATGCGTGGCCGTCGGCCGGCGACACGGTGTCGTCCTCCCGGTTCATTGACGACGCCACGGCAGCTCTCGACCTGCACGACAAGCTCGACGTTTTCGCCCTGCTCGCCGAACGCGAAGAGCGCCTCGGCGCCACCCTCCTTGAACAACGCATGCGCCTTGTACCCACGCAGGTAGCCCAAGGCTGGCGCGACGCCATGGAAGGCTACCGGCTGACTCGGATGCGCGCCGCGTCGTCGGCGCGACATCACGACGACGCCCCGCTCACGCTGGCGGCATGGACCCGGAAGGAACTCGTGGCCGCGCTGGCGAGCCGCGGCATCGAGGCAGACCCCGATGATATTCGGATCGAAGCCAGCGGAAGCGAAGGCCTCATCCCGCCGTCGATCGGCTCGGCGCCAGCGATACCTCCTACCCACCTTAGCCTCGCGGAATTCGCCTTGCGCAACATCGGCTACTTCGATGGGCGAAGGCTCCAGATCGTCACGAGGGGACTACCCTCGGGTTCGACCACCCCGAGCATGCCGCGCCTGCGCGAGATGGTTCGCGAGCTCAACCTGGCCCCTCGCTTCGAAGCCTACCTGCGTGCGCGCGTGAGCGATCCACAGGGCCGAACCTTCCGCCAGACGACGATGCGACTGCAACAAGCGCGCATGCGCGTCGAAGCCGCTGCCGCGCGTAGCACCATGTACCTGAGCGACGAGCTGCCAGCCTTCATCGACGATCGCGAGGAACGCGGATACCGCATGGTTGAAGCCGTGCTGGACAGCCCGGTAGCGGCGACCCGCCGTACCGTCGGCGATCATAGGACCGCCGTGCGCCAACTGGTCTATCGGGGCGCCGTAGTGAGTGATGTGCTGGTCATCGGCGTCCGCGACGCACGCAGTTCATCGCGGGTCGTGCTGTACACGCCGGGAGCGCCTGACGGCCGTGACTTCCGCGAGTTCAGCGACCGCGCTGCGGCAGGCCGGCAGTTTCTTTACGCACCCGCTTTTCAGGACTACCTGCTACGGCGCCTGCCGGCCGAATTTGGCGAAGCGCTTCCCAACGGAAGCGGCCGGCGTTTCCGTGTCTCAGAAGCCACGCGGCGAACCCATTGGGTGCTCGCCGCCCCCGGCGAAGGACGCGGCACCCTCACCGAGGAAGCGTTCGAGGAGCGCCTGGTCGATGGCGATCTGCGTACGGCACTGTTCGATGCCGAGATCGTCCGGCAGGCGCGCGACGTCGCATGGCTGGGGCGTAGTACCTCCCAGGCTGACACCGAGTCCGTCACCGGCGTCGTCAGCACCGTCATGCGGAGCGCACGTGGCCCGGAAACGGCGGTGGTGGACACACTCGGCGCGGTCGGCCAGGCATTGCGGGCGACCTGGCGGTTCTATGACAGTGTCAAGGCCGACGACGTCCATCAGGCATTCATTGATTTTGCTGAGGCCTATACCGCGTCGCTGAGCTTCGCAGGCTGGGGCGCAGGTTTGCCTGGCGTAAGGCGAGCCCGACTCTCGTTGCGTCCGGATGTCGGCGCGCTACGCGCCACAGACAGCGGCATTCGTCTGCCGGACGGGCGGCACTGGCTGGATTCGCGCTACGCCGCGCGCGATGTCGACCTGAGCGGCTTGCAGCCCGATGCCCTTGGCGTGCACCGACTGGGCGGCCGTCGATACATTCGCCAGCGGGGCTTCGTCTTCGAACTCAGGCACGACCCTGCCTCCGCCACCTGGCGCCTCGCGCACCCGAATGCGCTGGACGCCGCGCGTCCCGGGCCACCGGTCGCGCGTGTGCCGGGCGGAGACTGGCGCGTGCGCACCGATATCGGTTTGCGTGGCGGCTGGACTGACGACACGGCGTTTCCCCAACCGCGCACGCGCGGTGTCACCGGCGAGGCGCTCGCTGGTCTGAGCGAGTTCCAGCGCTGGACGTTCCAGCAGTCGTTCAGAGAGCGTCTGCGCAATGGCGGTGAGGCGAGCCTTATCTATTGGGAGGCGACTTCGCAGGCACGTCCGAGATTCGTGACGTTGCGCCAGCACACGGCGTGGAACGATGCGTTGCGTGCGGCCCGTGCCACCCCGCCAGAGCCGCTACCCATCGGCACGCAGCCCGGCCCAGGGGCCACGTGGCGCGTTCTGCCGCCGAGCGAATGGCCCGCCCAGCTCTGGCACTACCCCCTCGGCCGTGGGATCGCTCTGAACGGTGGCACCGATCTGGCGCTACCTCTGCAGGCCRTTCCCGGCTCGGGACTCACCGGATTGCCCGCCACCGTGCAAGCCCCGGGACCTACAGGCGGTCCAGCGTGGATCCGGCTGCACCTGGATCGTTATCGAGGCCGGCACGGCACCCCTGAGTCTCCCGGCCTGAGGATCATCGAGGACCGTCGTGGTCCGCAGCCCACCTATGTGGTGCAGCCCGACGTGGGCTTCCCGGTCAGCTTCCTCGGCCTCGACGCCGGCGACTTCAGCACCAGCGGCCGGGTGTCGCCGTAGCGCCGCCGCATCCCCGCACCATTCCCGGGCGCCAGGCACCAACAGAGCCGGCCCTTCACCGTGACAAGGAAGAACGATATGGATGTCCAAACGATACCGCCGCATGAGGTCGTGCAGGCAGAAAGCCAGCCGTCTGTCGACGCGTTACGTCGCCTGGCTGCCACGCGCGATGCGCTCATGAGCATGTACGAGACACAACCGTCGCTGACCGAACCGAGCGCCACGGGCGCACGACAGCTGGTCGACGCGCTTCCCGGGTTCTGGGCGACCCGTGCCACCACGCTTGGCCAGCACCTGCTTAGCGTGATGAAGGAAGAAGCCACGCTGCGCAGGCTCGACGGCACGCTGAGCGATAACGCGGCGGCGCTCGCCGCCCGTGTCATCGCCGCGGACGGCCAGGGCCTTCCCGTGGGCGTGCATGTACGCGAACTCATGCTCGGCGGTGTGCCGCATGCGGGCTCGCTGATCATCGTCGATGACGGCTTGCCGGACCTGGCCCTCTTGTTCACAGCCCACGGCGGATGGGAGGCGTTCGACTCTCCGGAACGTCTTGTCGAGTCGACCCGTCGCCGACTGCTGGAGTCGGTGGATGCCACGGATGCCACCGGCCTTGAGAACGACGAGTTCGCCGAAGCTAAGACCGTGGGCGCCGTCGGCTGGCGGGGTATCACCGGCCCGTTCGCCGACGCGCTGGCCAACCGCATGATCGACGTGCAACTCGGCCGTATCGCGCTCGCCGCGGATGACTATGCCCTCGACAGCGACGAGCATGATGCAGCGACCCGTCTTGGCGATCGCATCCGCTACGAATTGTCGTTGGCGGCGATGCTCGACATCGACGCGATCGAAAGCCTGCGAGAGGCCAGGCTGCTCGAGTCGGTCGTCGCCCTACGCCTGGCGAATGTACCTGGCGAGGTCCGCGCCGCATGGTATGAGGCACGCGATACCTACAACGAGACGTTGGCAGCAGCGGCCATGCTTCGCGCAGCCATCGGCATGCGGCCACCGCTGAGCCTGCACGCCTTCGCCTCGCGCGAGCTGGCGGCACGGCTGGCGGCCCTTGGCGTCGATGAGTCGCCCGAGGCGATCACCGTCGAGATTGCCCGCATCAAGGTGTTGCCGACATTCCTCGAACCCCTCGACCCCTTACCGGGCTCGACGACGGCGCGGCGCATGTCGCTGGTCGATCTCGCTTGCCAGAACATCGGTCGTTTCTCCCTCGATACCCTGCGTGCCGTCAATACCGAGGGCACCTCCCTTCGTGACCGTCTCAGCCATGTCGCGATCATCAGCATCGTTCGTGACCTCGACATTGCAAACCGCTACCAGGCCCACGTCGAAGCGCGACTTCGTCAGGGAGCCGCGGGCGTCCTCGCCCGCAAACTCGCGACGACCGTGCAGGCGGCGAAAATGCGCATGGAGGCGACCGAAGCACGGCTGTCGTATTACATCCCCAACGAACCCGGCTCGTTTATCGACGATCACGCCGAACGGGGATTCCGCTGGATTGAAGCGGTGTTGAGCATGCCAGCCGGGCAACGCCACGTGGACAAGCACGAGATCGCCGTTTCCCAACTCACCTATCGGCAGGTGCCGCTGGACGGCATCCTCATCGTCGCCTCGCGCACGCCGAACAGTGCGCCTCGCGTCGTCATGTACACGCCCGACGCGCCGGATGGCCTCACCTTTCGCGAATTCGAAAACCGGCAGGATGCCGCGAAATACTTTCTCTACCACCCAGCCTTCCGCGAATACCTGCTCGATCGTCTACCTGCCGAATTCGCCACCGTGTCGGCCAATGGCATCACCCGCCAGTTCGCCGGCGATCGCCTCGCCCATTGGGTGCTCGGCGCCAGCAGGGAGGCCCCGTACACACTCACCGCCGAACCATTCGACGAACGCGAAGTCCATGGAGACTTTTTCGCCGCCGCATACGACACAGCAGTGGAAAAGCACCGGCGCGACACTCGATTCCTCGCCCGCTCCACGGCCGATGCGGATGACGACGCGTTACTCGGCTACGTGCAGGACCGCTTCCGGATCGACCCGGTGGCGAGAATGGCCACCACCGCGCTCGCCGACGTACCCGCGAGCCTCGCACGCATGACCCAGGCATCCTGGCGCTTCTACGACCACGTAAAGGCGGGCGATACCGGTCAAGCCGTCATCGCCTTTACCGAGGGCTACGTGAACGCGCTAAACCTTACCGTGCCGCCCTTCATCGGCGGGCGTCATGTCGCCGGCGCGATCGTACGCTCGCAAACCGCGACACGCGGCGTGGCGAGCACGCCGGTACGGATGTCGCCCGGGCGTGTCCGTTTCGACGAACGCTACGCCATGCGCGACATTCGCAAGCCGGGCAAGCCGGATAACGAAGGCGTTTTCCGGCTTCGCGGCCGGTCGTATGTCGAGCAGGACGGCACCCTGTACGCCGTGCGCCACGATGACGACTACGGCCATTGGCGTCTTGCGCCTTCCCGGGGCAGCGTTCTCGATGCCCGCTTCACCGGGCCGCTGATCGAACGGATGGATGGTCGATGGGTGTATGCACAAGGTGTCGGCCTGCAAGGCGGGATGCGTCGGTTCCGCGAGCGATTGCATCGCCTCGCCGTCCGTGACCATGCCGCTGCGGCGCCGGGTGGCGCGCCACCTGTTGCGCCGGTCGCCGCCCCGGCCGTAAACGCGCCGCCGCTGATGGCCTTGCCTGCCGTGATCGCACCCATGCGCGCCGAGATCGCGGCGGCGCTCATCGACAATCCGAGTGCGCTCGCGTTGGTCAGGACCGATGGAACGCACATGAAAGTCGTCGTCCCACCACGCAGCGCCCTCATCGTAGACCCGCACCTCCATCCGGACATCGCCGAATTGAGTGCGCATCAGCGGCGCGTGTTCCTGCATGAACTGGAAACCCGGTTCCCCCTGCGCGCCGAGCGTGCCGAGGTGCTGGGCATCCGTGGATGGGCCCAGCATGACGGTCGCCGCATTCCGTCCCCGCCGTCGTCGCCAGGCGCAGCGCCGGGCATCGACATCCAGTTTCCTGAAATCTCGTCGTCCACGGACCATGTGCCGGCTCTCGCGTCGACGCTCTCACCAGGCCAGCAAGCACGGTGGGACGACGCGCTCGCCGCTGCGCGGCAGATGCCACGCGTGCCTTCCCGGCGCTCGGGCGCCGCCACCGGTCGGGCGACGACCGAGTCCTTGCCGGCCACCCAACTCGTCCCTCGCGACGAATGGCCCAGCCGTGTCTGGTATTTCAGCGACCGTCACTTCGAGCCCGAGTTCTGGCCCGGGTCGAACCGTGAGGGCATCACGCTCGGGCCTCACGAGGCATGGATAGACACGCCCCACGGACCGCGCACGTATCCCGTGTCCGTTCTTCCGCCGGAAACACCGACACGCCGCCTGGCCGAGGCGCTGGGTACGTCGCCCATGCAACAGGCCGGGCAGCGTGATCCGCTCGGTTACGCGATCCAGATCGATACCGCGCGCCTCCGCGATCCCTGGCGTCCGGTCGGCAACCACCATGTTGTCCGGGGGCCGGGAGGCGACTTTGAAATGCGTCGACGCCTGCTTCCTAACGGTGAATACCAATACCAGCTAACGAGCAGCGACCCCATTCGCATCCCCTCGAACTACATCGTCAACGCCGGGCGCCGTGGCGAACAGCCCGCGCCACTCGCGCCCGTTCGCTACTGACTCATCACGACAAGGAAATCGTCATGGATATCACTCCGCCGCAGGCTCCGCCTGCACAGGTGCGAAGCATTCACCAGGAGGCCTCGAACGCCTTCGATCGTCTCGTCGGCTTGCAGGCCTGGCTGGCCACCGAACAAGCCGGCATGCCGGGCCTTCCCGAAACCGCAGGGCCCGAGACCCTGTCGCCCTATCTCGTCGCCGTGGATGCCTACTGGACCTCGCCGCCCATGAGGGGCACCGCCGGAAGCTCGCGGCGTGCCGCTCTTGCGGGGCGGCTCGCCGACGCGGCACGCGATCTGGCCGTGCTCGCCCGCGAAGACGGTCGCCTCGATGAAAACGCCATGGCCCTGGTCCGCTCCATCACGTCGGCCGACGGTGCCAGCCCACCACCCGGCACGACGGTTCGCGAGCTGATGTTCGGATCCAACGCTTATGCCGGGGCATTGCTCATCCAGGACGAACGGGTTCCCGAACGCACCCTGGTGTTCTCTCATGACCGAGGGTGGGAGTCGTTCCCGCGGCTGCGTGACGCTCATGCCGAGCTGGAGCGGCGCGCACGCCTTGCACTCGTCCACGCATCGGATCTTCCCGGTATCGCTCGTCAGCATCTCGCGTCGGTCGGGCCGAATGTTTTCGTCGACTCCCGGGAGATCGGCAGCGATCCCTTCGGCACCCTCGCCGATCGGCTGATCGCCGTGCAGCGCGACAAGCTTCGTCAGGCCTGGTTCGAATATTCGTTGGCCGACGAGACCACGTCGCGCGCGCAGCTCTTCGTCGACACGGCATTCCGCGCATTGCAGCTTGACCGTGCTTTCGATGTCGAAGCGATTCTCGCCGCACGTCATGCGGCGCTGCTGGAGACATTCAACGCACAGCGGCTCGAGCACGTCCCTGCGATCGTGGCCGCCGACTGGCGGGACGCGAGCGATCGCTACGTGGACACGCTTGGGCAGGTTGCCCGACGTGAAACCGAAGCGGGCCTGCGCGTGCCGATGGACCTGCCCACGTATGCGTCGACCATGCTCGGCGAGCGCCTGCGCGCGCTCGGTGTTACCCAGGACCCTTCGGACATCCATATCCGCATCGACCGCAGCGCCGATGTCGCCACGCGACTGGAGTCACTGCAAGCCTTGTTCKAGGGGCCAACGCCAGAACATATCAAGCTGATCGACCTTGCCTACCAGAACCTGGCGCCCTTCGAGCCGGTAAGGCTGAGCGCCAGCGCGAGCGATGGCACCTCGATCGCCAACCTGGACGATGCAGCGATTCGCCGGCTCGTGCGGGATCTCAACCTGTCGACACGCTTTCAGGCGTATGTGGAATCGGTATTCCGTTCGGGTAGCGAGGCGTCGGTCCGTCGCGAAGACGCCGCAGCGCTGCAGCGGGCACACATGAGGTTCCTCGCGGCCGAGGCACGGTTGTCGTACTACATGGACGACGCGCCGCACTCGTTCGTCACCGATCGTGGAGAGCGCGGTTACCACTGGGTCCGCGCGGCACTCGACACGCCGACGGCAGCAGGCCGGGCACGCGTCGAAGGACACGAGGTCGTCGTGCGACAGATCACCTATCTCGGCACGCCGCTGCGCGACATTCTAGCCTTCGGCGTGCGCCAGCCAGGGAGCGTAGCCAGCATCGTGCTCTATACACCGGATGCACCGGATGGCATCACTTTCCGCGAGTTCCCGGACCGAGCCGAAGCGGGTCGGCGATTCTTCTACCATCCCGCGTTCCGCGAGTATCTTCTCGACCGGCTCCCGGCCGACTATGGCCGCGTACTTGCTAACGGCGCTACACGGCAGTTCGCCGGCGACAACCTCGCGAACTGGGTACTGGGGTCCAGCACGGCGGCGGCCTACACCCGCACCCAGGCACCCTTCGACGAACGCGAGGTAAGCGATGACTTTCTGGAAGCCGCCTATGAGGTCGATGTACAACTCGGCTTGCGTAACGCGCAGGCATTCACACGCAGCGCGGAGGATGCGCACTGGGCGTGGCTGGTGGAGCGGCTGCGTACGGCGACCACGCACAGGATCGTCGAGGATGCGATCAAGGGCGTTGTCACCGCGCCGGCACGGGCGGCGCAGGCCGCGTGGCGCATCTACGACGACATCAAGGCGGGCGACTCTGCCGAGGCGGTTGTCGACTTCGCGGAGTTCTACAACACCTCGCTTTCCGCAGCGCTACCCGTGTATGCATTGACTTCCTCATCCGTGGGACATGCGATAGCGGGCGCACGCTTTCGCGTGGCGGGACGCCTCGTGGAAGCGAGGCCGGCCGTGCGGCCGGTCGTCGTCTTCGAACCGCGCTTCGTCGCACGGAACATCCGCAAGTCCGGCCAGGCCAATGCCGAGGGAATTTTCACCATCGGCGGCAAGACCTACATCGAACACAACGGGCAGTTGTACCGGGTGATCCACGACAGCGATTACGCCAGCTGGCGACTGACACGTCCCGATGCGGGGCCGGCGTTCCGGGGCCCCGCGATCCAGCGGACCTCGACAGGCACCTGGGCCTACCGTCGGGTGGGTCTGCGTGGCGGCAGCGGGCGTGGACAAGCGGGAAGTCCCGAACCCTTGCCTGACCTCTACGACGCGTACCAAGCCGAAATCGAATTGGCATTCCCCGACCCGGTAGAACGCGAGCTAGTGGCCGCGCGGATGCGCGTCGAACGAGCGCCCGAGGTGGGCGCGCAGGTCACGGCCCCGCTCATTTCCGCCGAGCAACGGATCCGCTGGGAGGCGGCGCTGAACCAGGCGCGCTGGCATCAGCTCCTGATGACGTCACAGCCCGGGACCTCCGCAGCGGCGGCGCCTCTGGACCTGACCACGCGCTTCGGTGGCCTGCGGCCGGTACCGCGGGCGCAGGCTCCCGCCGACCTCTGGTACTACGGCAAGATGCCGTTCAAGGAAAGCGATCTGCGACGCCACCGCGGAAACCAGGGATACGACCGGGACTCGGCCGAGCTCTCGGTTCGTTCCATCTATCCCAGTGTCCACGGCGTTCGCGTCACCACGGTACCGCCGACGGCATCCATCGAGCAGATACGGCAGGCGATGGGCGCGCCCGACCTCGTGCGCGGGACGACGTTTTCGGTGCGCATCGATCCGAACAGCCTGTACGAGCCTATTTCGAGCAGCTGGAATCGGATCTACCCCTTCGCTGGCCAGCAGCCCCTGGCCGACCTGCTCGCGCCCAACACGGGGTTGCAGAACGTGTTCTTCGCGCGCCCGAGTTACGGCACGTCACTCAAGCTCGGCAGCGGCCAGTTCGACGTGGTCAACACGTTGCCGCCCCCGGCAGGACCCTGACCGCGATAGCGGCAGCTGTCTGGGCGGATGATCCGGAGTACCATGCGCAGCATGGATTCCCAGAAAACCACTCATTTCGGCTTCCGTGACGTCCCCCTGGCCGACAAGCAAAAGCTCGTCGGCCAGGTGTTCACGTCCGTGGCGCGTAACTACGACCTGATGAACGACCTCATGTCGTTCGGCGTCCACCGCCTCTGGAAGCGCCACTTCGTCGCCGTAAGCGGCGTGCGCCGCGGCGACCGGGTGCTCGATCTCGCGGGTGGCACGGGCGATATCGCTGCCCTGCTCAAGCCGGTGGTCGGCGAGGAAGGCGAAGTCGTGGTAGGTGACATCAACGCCGCCATGCTCGGCGTCGGCCGCGACCGCCTCACCGATCGCGGCCTCGTGTCCGGTCTGCGCTGGGCGCAGATGAACGCCGAAATGCTGCCGTTTCCGGACAACAGCTTCGACGCCGTGACGATCGCCTTCGGCCTGCGTAACGTCACCGACAAGGACAAGGCCCTGGCTGACATGCACCGCATACTCAAGCCCGGTGGCCGCGCCCTGGTGCTGGAGTTTTCCAAGGTGCAGAGCCCCTTGCTCTCGAAGCTCTACGACGTGCATTCGTTCAAGATCCTGCCGCGCCTGGGCAAGCTCTTCGCCGGGGATGCAGACAGCTACCAGTACCTCGCCGAGTCGATTCGCAAGCATCCCGACCAGGAAACCCTGAAGGGCATGATGCTCAAGGCCGGCTTCGGCCACGTCGAAGTCCGCAACCTGACCAGCGGGATCGTCGCGATCCATCGGGCCTACAAGCTCTGACAGGGGTGGCATACTTGGGGCTCTCCTTCCATCGGATGATCCCCTCGATGCGTCTGCTCCCCGTACTTGCCCTCACCATGGCGTTCCCCGTCGTGGCTTTCGCCGCCGATCCGCATTCCTATGCCCAGCCTGCCGTCGTCAAGGTCACCCACCTCGATCTCGACCTGAAGCTGGACTTCGGGCAGCGCGAACTGGCTGGCAATGCCACGCTGAAGCTCGACTGGAAGGACGCCAAGGCGAAGGATCTCGTACTCGACACGCGCGACCTGAAGATCGCCAGCGTCGACGCCGTGGATGGCTCGGGCAAGGCTACCCCGCTGAAGTTCGYCCTCGCTCCGCGCGACAAGGAACTCGGCTCGAAGCTGACCATCGAGGCGCCGGCCCATCCGGGCAGCGTGCGTATCGCCTATACGACGGTGCCCGAGGCTTCCGGCCTGCAGTGGCTCACGCCGGACCAGACCGCGGACAAGAAGCAGCCCTTCATGTTCTCGCAGTCGGAGTCGATCCACGCGCGGTCGTGGGTACCGCTACAGGACTCCCCGGCCATTCGCTTTACCTATGACGCACACATCAGCGCACCGAAGGATGTGCGCGTGGTGATGAGTGCGATCAACGATGCGAAGCATCCACTCAACGGCGATTTCGCCTTCGATCAGCCGCATCCGATTCCGTCCTATCTCCTGGCGATCGCCGCTGGCGATATCGCAGTGAAGGAAACCGGCCCGCGCAGCGCCGTCTATGCCGAGCCCAGCGTGGTCGGCAAGGCCGCTCACGAATTCGAGGACACTGAGAAGCTGATCGCCACGACGGAACAGCTTTACGGCCCGTACGCCTGGGGCCGCTATGACATCCTCGTGCTGCCGCCGTCGTTCCCGTTCGGCGGCATGGAAAACCCGAACATGACCTTCGCCACACCGACCGTTCTGGTCGGCGACAAGAGCCTGGTCTCACTGGTATCGCATGAGCTCGCGCACTCCTGGTCGGGCAACCTGGTGACCAGCGCCGCATGGCGCGACATCTGGCTGAACGAAGGTTTCACCACGTACGTTCAGGGCCGTATCACCGAAGCGGTCTACGGCAAGACGCTCGCCGACGAAGAGGCCCTCCTCTCCGCACGCGAACTGCAGAAGACCATCGGTGACATGCCGGCCAATTCGCAGAAGCTCACGCCGGACGCACGCGGCGTTGGCGCGGACGATTCGCTGTCCTCGGTTGCCTACGACAAGGGCTCCTGGTTCCTGCGCACGCTGGAGCTGCGCTTCGGTCGCGAGACCTTCGATGCCTACCTGAAAGGCTACTTCGCGCACTTCGCCTTCCAGAGCATCGATACCGACACGATGTTCGCCTACCTCAAGACGAACCTGCTGGATAAATACCCGGGCAAGATGAGCGAGGCCGAGGCACGCGCGTGGATCTTCCAGCCGGGCATCCCGAAGGATGCACCGCTGCCGACCTCCGCCCGCTTCGACGGCATCGACAAGCAGCGCACCGACTTCCTTGCCGGCAAGCTCGCGGCGGACAAGCTCGACGCCAAGACCTGGAACACCCAGGAGTGGATGTACTTCCTCGACCGGATGCCCGATGTGATGCCGCTGCCAAAGGTGAAGGAAATCGACGCCGCCTGGCACCTCACCGGAACGCCCAACGCGGAGATCGGCATGCGCTGGTACGCGCACGCCATCGCCGCGGGGGACAAGGATGTGTGGACGGCAGCCGCCGAACACATGACCCGCATCGGTCGCCTGTACCTGACCACGCCGCTCTACCGCGCGTTTGCGCGCACACCGGAAGGCCTGGCGTTTGCGAAGGAAACCTATGCCAAGGCAAAGAGTGGCTATCACCCGATGACCCAGCAAGCCGTCGAAGCCATCCTCGCCGGCAAGTCGAAAAAGAAGTAAGTCATGGCCAAGATCCCGACAATCGCTTCCGCCGACAGCCGCCCGCTCTGGCAGCGCCTGCTTCTTCGCCGCCTCAAGTTCCTCGTGGTGGTCGCCCTGGTGCTCGGTATCGGTGCTGGCGGCGTTTACCTGTTCGCTCCGTCGTTGCTGCTCAAAGCGGATGCCGCACGCCTGGCCATGTCCGCACACATGGAGAAGAAGACCGTGGTCGCGGGCGATACGACCTGGTCGTATTACGAAGGTGGTGACGGCCCGACCATCGTGCTTCTGCACGGTTTCGCGGCCAACAAGGAAACCTGGCTGACGATGGCGAAGGGCCTGACCGATCACTTCCACGTGATCGCTCCGGATCTGCCTGGCTGGGGCGAGTCCTCACGCAATGAGGGCGGCGACTACGGCATTCCGGCGCAGGCGGCACGCCTCGAAGCCTTTGCTACTGCCGTCGGTGCCCAGCATTTCCTGCTGGTCGGCCATTCGATGGGTGGCGCGATCGCCGGTGTTTACGCTGACCAACATCCTGAGCGGGTGGCGAGCCTGGTGCTGTCGAGTTCGCTCGGCCTTACCTTCAAGGAAAACGACTTCGTTCGTGACGTCAAGGCCGGCAAGGACCCGTTCCTGTTCAAGGATCGCGCCGATCTGGAAGCGTTGCTCGGTCGCATCTTCCTGGTGAAGCCGAACATACCGGGTCGCCTGGAGGACGCCTTGCTCGCGCGTAACGAGCAGGACCACGACTTCATCGCGCACACGTTCGAACAGCTGAAGGAGCCCGCCCAGGCTTACTCACTGGATCCGGTGATTGGCAAGCTGCAGATGCCGGTGCTCGGTATCTGGTGCCGCGAAGACAAGATCATTGATGTCTCCGCGCTGGACACCCTGCGCAACGGCCTGAAGAGCTCGCCCTCGATCGGCGCCACGATCATGAACGGCTGCAATCACATGCCCATGCTCGAGAAGCCGGAAGAAACCGCGAAGATCATCACCGGCTTCGCACTGGCGCACTGATTCGCCGTGGACGGAGCGGCTCTTGTGGCCGCTTCAGTCCGCGACGTCCGCGATCAATCTGTCCAGCTGCATCTTCAGTCCGCTGCCATGCATACGCAGCCACGTGCGCTGCTCCTTGTAATCCGGAAAGACGGTTTCCACCCAGTGCCAGAACTTCGGCGAGTGGTTGCGCACCTTGAGATGACATAGCTCATGGACGAGCACGTAGCGCAAGGCGGCTGGCGGTGCGAGGGCAAGCGCGAGATCGAGGTTGATCCTGTCGCGCGTGTCGAGGCTACCCCACAGGCTCTTAAGCGGACGCACCTTGAGTGCCGTGGGTGCGGCGTTGATCAACGGAATATAGGCGGGCAGCCAGCGTGAGACATCACGGCGAATCTGCGCCTCGAAGTAACTGGCCAGCAAGCCTCTCGCTACCATCAGTGCGCGCGTGTGAGGCTTTGGAATCACCAGCGTGAGACCGCCCGGATGCAGGTCCACTCGCGGATACGCACCCTCGGCCCAGTCCAGCGCGACCTCTTCGCCACGAAAAGGGAAGGACGTCGGGACACCGACTTTCAGGGCAGGCAACGGCGCGGCATCCAGATGGAACTCGCCCAGCTTCTGTTCCAGCCAATCGGCGTGATGGCGGAGAAACGCCGCCATCTGCGCAGTGTGCGTGCCGTTGGGATAGGTGAGGCGAGCACCCTTCGGCGTCACCGTGAGGCGCAGTCGCCGGGCGCGCGGATGCGCCGACTTGAGCACACGAATGGTGCCGCCCGTCAGGGTCGACAATTCAAGCCATTCGCCTTCTTCAGATGCCATGTCGCGAGTCTCTGGTCGATCCCGACGAACTTGCCACCAAGCCATATCGAATCCTGCGACGCGGCCGCTCCGGTATTACTCCGGGCGCGGCAGCTTGAACCACTCTTCCAGCTTGCCCAGCAGGCGCTCGTACTCGAGTGCCATGAGGGCGAAATTCGCATCCATTTCCGCGGCCGCCGACTCCGGGCTATCCGCCTGGCCGTCGAGAACCACATCGGTGAACTTGATTTTACGCAGGATCAGATCTTCCCCGAGCACGAATGAGATGCGGTCGTCGAAGACCAAACCCAACTGGAACACCTGTTTTCCGGTGCGCAGGTGCTCGCGAATCTCATCGGTATCGAGATCCTGCCGGCGGCAGCGGGCGATGGCTCCCGACGCCGTGGCCGGGTCGCGCAGTTCGCATTCGTCGCCGAGCACCAGCCCACCCGGGAGCTCGCCCGTGGCGACCCAGTGCGTCATGAGGATGCGCGGCGACTCCTCCGGTGCCAGCGGTACGGCCGGGAAGCTACCCAGGGCCTCGCGGACCTGGCTGAGCGTGTTCTCAGCCGATTTGCGACTGGACGTATCCAGGACCAGCCAGCCATTCTTCTTGTCGACATAGCCGGACATGCGCGAGGTGCGCACGAAGGCGCGCGGCAGCAGCTCGTTCATGACGTCGTCTTTCATGCGCTTGCGCTCGCGGCCGCTGACCTTGCGGCCTTCCTCGTCCACGATTTTCTGCACACGGTTGGCGATCTCGTCGTTCACCACGGCCGACGGCAGCAGCTTATCTYCGCTACCCACGGTGACCATGGTGTTGCGGCCCACCATGTGGACCAGCGCCTCTTCTTTACGGCCGAGCGGTGAGATGAATCCGCGCGTCGACATTTCCATTGGACCCACCGGGCGCAGGCGATGCTCGGGGAGCACCTCTTCGAGGCGGTCCAGATCGGTGGCGACGGGGGCGGAGAAGCGGAACAGCGTCAGGTTTCGAAAGAACATGTATCGGGATATCTCTTGCGAATGGAGGGCCGTGGCGAGCGCGAGGCGTTCGCCGGCGAAGGTGGCGATGGACGGCTAGATGACCCTGGCGATCGCCTCGGCGACGCGGTCGAGGTTGCCGTCGTTGAGCGCGGCCACGCAGATGCGGCCCGTGCCCACGGCGTAGATGCCGAACTCCGTGCGCAGGCGATCCACCTGAGCCGATAACAGTCCGGAATACGAAAACATGCCGCGCTGCGCTTCGATGAAACCGAAGTCGCCGTGCGCGGAGAGACGCTGCGTGAGACCGCGACGCATCGTACGAATGCGCTCGCGCATTTCGCCCAGCTCGGTTTCCCAGGTAGCGCGTAGGTCGTCATGGTTGAGCACCGCAGCGACCACGGCCGCACCGTGAGTCGGCGGATTGGAGTAGTTAGTGCGAATGACCCGCTTCAGCTGGGACTGCACGCGATGCGCTTCGTCGTGCGAGCCGGTGACGATCGACAGCGCGCCGACGCGTTCGCCGTACAGCGAAAACGACTTCGAGAACGAGCTGGCGACGAAGAAGGGCAAGCCCGCATCGGCAAACAGGCGCACGGCGATCGCATCGGCCTCGATGCCGTCCCCGAAGCCCTGGTACGCGATATCCAGGAAGGGCACGAGGTCATGCTCGCGCACGGTCTCGATCACGCGCTTCCAATCCTCAGTGCCGAGGTCGACACCCGTCGGGTTATGACAGCAGGCGTGCAGGACGACGATCGCGCCCTTGGGCAGCTTCGCCAGACCGCCGAGCATGGCATCGACATCCACGCCATGGGAGGAGGCGTCGTAGTACGGGTATTCCACGACCTGGAATCCCGCGCCTTCGAACAGTGCGCGGTGGTTTTCCCAGCTCGGATTACTGATAGCGACCGGCACAGAGGGATTCAGGCGATGCAGGAAGTCGGCGCCGATCTTCAGTGCACCGGTACCGCCCAGGGCCTGCGCGGTGACAACGCGGCGCTCGGCGAGCAGCGGCGAACCGGCGCCAAAGAGCAGCTTCTGCACCGCTGCGTCGTAAAGCGCGATGCCGTCGATGGGCAGGTAGCCACGCGGCAGCTGGGCTTCGAGGCGCGCCTTCTCGGCTTCACGCACGGCACGCAACAGGGGAACGTGACCGTTGGCGTCGTAGTACACGCCGACGCCGAGGTTGACTTTGTCCGGACGCGTATCGGCGCCGAAGGCTTCGTTGAGGCCAAGGATCGGATCGCGTGGAGCAAGTTCGACAGCGGAGAAAAGGGTCATGGTCGGCAGGCCTTGAAGCGGAGTTTTAGATAATCAGTCGTTGTCGTCACCGGCGTCGCCGCCGGCAAGCCACGCATGGGTGTCGGCGCGCGCCGCGCCCTCGCGTGCGCCGAGCGCCGCGAAGTCGAACAGCTTACGGTCGGTCAGCTGCGAAGGGGCGATGTTCCCCATCGCGCGGAAGATGGTTTCGCTGCGGCCAGGATTGGATTTTTCCCAGTCTTCGAGCATGCGCTTGACGACCTTGCGCTGCATGTTCTCCTGCGAACCACAGAGGTTGCACGGGATGATCGGGAACGCGCGCGCTTCCGCGTAGGCGGCGATATCGTCTTCGCGGCAGTAGGCCAGCGGGCGGATCACCACATGGCTGCCGTCGTCCGAGAGCAACTTCGGCGGCATCGCCTTCAGGCTGCCCTGGTAGAACATGTTGAGGAAGAACGTGCCGAGGATGTCGTCGCGATGATGGCCGAGCGCGATCTTGGTGATGCCGTTGTTCGACGCCCACTGGTACAGCGCCCCGCGACGCATGCGCGAGCACAGGCTGCACATCGTCTTGCCCTGCGGGATGACCCGGGTGACGACGCTGTAGGTGTCCTGCTCGATGATGTGGAACGGGATGTTCCGCTCGGCCAGGTACGCCGGCAAGACGTGCTCGGGGAAGTCCGGCTGTTTCTGGTCGAGGTTCACCGCGATCAGTTCGAAACGGACCGGTGCCTTCGCCTGCAGCGAAAGCAGCATATCCAGCATCGTGTAGGAGTCTTTACCCCCGGAGAGGCAGACCATGATCCGGTCGCCGTCCTCGATCATGCCGTAGTCGGCGATCGCCTGGCCGACCTGGCGGCGCAAGCGCTTGGCCAGCTTGCCGGCTTCGTAGCTCTGCTTACGGGTGGCGTCGGGTATGGCGGACATGCGTTGGCGGTGTTCGGGAGGGACGGCCTCCTATTGTAGCCGCTGCGGGGGACACCGCCGGGAGTTACACTCTCTCCTTCACCTCCCGCCCGGCCAATGCCATGCAGGTCCAGGATCCCGCTGAACTGAACAAACGGTTGTCCGAGCTCAAGGTCGAGCACCGAGATCTCGATGCCGCCATCGACCATCTGGCCGCCTCCATCGGCCGGGACGAGCTCCAGCTCACTCGCTTGAAGAAGCGCAAGCTACTGTTGAAAGACACGATTTCCCGGATCGAAAGCCGCCTGATCCCCGACCTCGACGCCTGAGACCCGCGCCATGACCCCCATCCGCCTCGAAAGCGCCTACGTCACCCTCGAGCCGATGACCCTGGCGCACATCCCGGCGCTGGAGCAGGCGGCCGCCGACGGCAACCTGTGGGATCTCTGGTTCACCTCGGTGCCCGGTCCCGGCCGCATGACGGAGTATGTCGAATCCGCCCTGCGCGGCCAGGAGGAAGGTCGCATGTCGCCCTGGGTGGTGCGCGAGAACGAGACCGGCCAGATCGTCGGCTCGACCCGCTACTACGAGATCGAGGACGATCCGTCGCGCGTGGCCATCGGCTACACCTGGTATGCGCGCCGCTGGCAGCGCAGCCACGTCAACACGGCCTGCAAGCACCTGTTGCTCGATAATGCCTTCCAGAACGTGGGCGTCGTCGCCGTGGCGTTCCATACGGATGCCTATAACCAGGATTCCCAGCGCGCGATCGAGAAGCTGGGCGCAAAACGCGAGGGCGTCCTCCGCGCCAACAAGCGCCGCCCCGACGGCTCGCTCCGCGACACCGTCTGCTACAGCATCCTCGCCACCGAATGGCCGGACGTGGACAAGTGGCTGCAGCTGCGACTCAACCGGCTGGCGCCGCCGCACGCCTGATGCGCAGCCGCGCCTTCGTATTGGCCCTTATCGAGCAGCGACTGCGTCCGGATGCGAAGGATGTACGATCAGCGTCGCCGTCATACCTGCCGACAACACCGTACCCGCAGGCAGGTGATCCGCATCGATCTTCACGCGCACCGGCACGCGCTGCGCCAGCCGTACCCAGTTGAAGGTCGGATTCACATCAGCGAGCAGGTCGCTGCCGGTCGGATTGTCGGCGTCGGTAATGCCGCGCGCGATGCTCTCCACCGCGCCCTTGAACTGCACGCCGCCGCTCATCAGACGAATATCCACGGGATCGCCGATGCGCAGGCCCGGCAGTTTCGTTTCCTCGAAATACCCGTAAATCCAGTAGGAATGGCTGTCGATCAGCGCGAGGCGCGGCGTGCCGGCGTTGGCGTAGTCACCCACGCGCACGTCGAGATTGGTCACGAAACCATCGACCGGGGCGAGGACCTGCGTGCGATCCAGATTGAGTTGCGCGGACGCCAGTTCGACTTGTGCCTGGGCCACGGCCGCCAGCGATTGCTGCTGCGCGGCGCTGGCCTGCTTCGTGCTGGCAAGCGTCTGCTGCCAGCCGGCCTTGGCGGCGTTCGCGGCGGCCGCGGCGTTGGCCTTGTCCTCGGCCGAGATCACGTTGTTGATCAGCTTCTGCCGGCGCTCGGACTGTGCCTCGTACATCTCGTAGTTCGCCTTGCTCTGCTCGGCACCCGCCGAAGCGGCGTTGATACTCGCGCCGGCGGCACGTGCAGCGGCCTCGGCGGCGTTGAGATTCGCCTTGGCCTGGGCCACGGCGTTCTCGTAGCGCGCACGGTCCACCACGAAGAGGACGTCGCCCTTCTTCACCGTCTGGTTGTCGATCACCTTCACGTCGGTGACCAGCCCCGCGACGTCCGGCGCGATGCGGACGATTTCCGCGCGTACGCGGCCATCGCGCGTCCACGGCGAGTACATGTAGTGCTTCCACATGGCATGCCCGACGAAGGCCGCGACGAGCACGACGATCGCGGTGACGGTAAAACGAATGAGGGTCGCGAATTTCATGACGGATCACTCAGAGCAGGAAGAGCGCACAGGCGCCGAATACGCAAACGAACACGGCCAGGCGGAACAGCGGTGGATGCCAGACGAGCCGGTAGAGACCGAAACGACCTGCCACCCCGTCGAGCGCCCAGAGAAGCAGCAAGGCCAGGACAAAAAGGACGAGCAGCCCCGGAACGAGGGCGTCGCCGAGTGCGATCTCACGAGGCATGGACGATCTCCTTGGCAAGCGGGGCATTCGGCATGTACGCGGCAAGGACGGATTCGCCGTCGAGCAGCGCCATGCGGACGAGGTGGAGGTGTTCGAGGAGATGGTGTGCGCCTTCGTGCTCGCCGATACTGGCGATCGCCGTCGCGACGGCGTCGCGCGCCAGCAGGTAGCCCGCCGCATCCGGCTTCTCGTAGAAGCGCGCGAGCGTGCGCAGGGCATCCGTCAGATAGGGATGCAACGTGGCAGGCAGATCGGAGCGCGCCATGTCATGGCGTAGTTCGATGAGGGCGCGGCCGGTTTCGTGCACGGCCAGCGCCCAGGCGATCAGCGCACGCGAATCGGCACTGCCCGGCTCAGTCTGCGCGACCACTTGGCTGACGAGGTCGTGGTTCACGCTCTCAAAGCGATGACGCAGGCCGGGCAGCGGCGCTTCGGCGGCAAGTGCCACCTGGCCGCGAAGGCGCGCAAGCTGGCGGCGACGCAACCACGCGCTACCGATCGCCGGCGGAATCACCACGAAGGAGACCGCTGCCGCGCCCAGGCCGACGACTTGCGCGATGGCATCGTTAATGAAGTGCGCGGGGTCGTACACCTGGGTGTTCTTCAACGCGAGGATGTAAGCCAGGCCCATGGCCCAGCCCAGCCCGTACGACGCGAGGCACTGGCTCATCATCATGACCAGCCCGACCGCTAGGAAGGGCGCAATGCCGATCACCAGCAAGGCATACCCATCCACCTGGGTAAGCACGAAGAACTCGCAGACGAATGCTGCCGCCATGCCCGAGAGGTAGCCGAGCATCACCATCCAGGTGACACGCGTCGGGTTGGGGATGGTCGCAAACAGCCCGGCGAAGACGGTGGCGAGCAGCATGGCGCTTGAGCCGAGCGGCCACGCGCTGCCGATCCAGAAGGCGCCGAGGGCGAGCATGGTCAGCGTGGCGCGCACCGTGGCGAGCCCGGCGCCGAGAAAATCGTTGCCGCGATCGAAGCGCACCCGCTCGCCCGACGCGGCGATGACGCGCGGTGCCTGCAGCGACGCTGCGGCATCGACATACGCGTGCAGTTCGTCGACAAAGCGTGCCAACAGGGACGCACCGGTATCGAAGTCGCGGATATCCTGCGCGTCGGTCAGCGAGTCCCGGAGGGGCACCGTCTGCGTGCGCATGGCCTCGCGGGCCGCGACCAGTCGCGGCAGCAATTCGCGCGCGATCACGCCGGCCTCGATCGGCGCATCGAGCGCCGTTCCGATAGGCGCGTACAGACGAAGAAGCATGCCGGCGGCGAGATCACGGTGCGCCCGCTTCAGGCGATTGATCAGATGGTGCAGCGACTGGAAGCTGGTCGAGGCCGCCATGAAGCGTTGATTGAACAAGCGCAGGTGACCGCTGCGTGCGCGCGCCTCGGCGTCTTCGAAGATCACCGAACTGCGCAGGTCTTCGAACGACACCGCCGCGCGCACAAAGCGCAGATGCGCGTTCTCCATCGCCTCGCGCGCGATGACGCCGCGCGTACTGTCACGCACGAAGCCCACGAAGTTTGAGAACTGCTCGCGGGCGGCGCGACGCAACACGTCGCGCATGCGGCTCGGGAAGACGATGTCGTTGACGACGCCGCTGACAGCCAGGCCCAACAGCACTTCGCTGATGCGCGCCCACGACGAATCGAAGACGCCGGGCGGATTGTCGATCACGGGAATGGCGACGATGGCGGCCGTGTAGCCGCCAAGAACGAAAGCGTACGACTTGAAGTTGCGATAGAGCGTGGCACCACCGGCGCAGACACCGATCCACAAGGAAAGGGCGAGCAGGAAGAGGTCGCGCTGCTGCGGAAACGAGGCCACGATGGTGATCGCCGCCGCTGCGCCGGCAAGCGTGCCGATGGCGCGATAGAAGCTCTTCGCCAGCACCATGCCCGACTGGCGATTCGCGACGATGACCGTGGTCAGCATGGCCGTCGAAGGCGCCGGCAAGGCGAAGCGCATCGCGATCCACCCCGTGAGGAAGAATGCGATCAGCGTCTTCACGACGAACAGCCACACGGAGGCTTCCTCGCGCAGGGTCTCGACGACGACCTGGCGGGTGACGGGTGGCGTGATGGTGAGATCGGACGCAGACATGGCGAGTACTACTTATTCCCCGTATCCGGCGAGCATCTTCTTCAGCAAGACTTCGAGCTGGGCCTGCTCCGTGGCATCGAGCTTGCGCGTCTGGCGGAAAAGCAGGGCGACGATGTCCGGGAGGAAGCTTTCGATCAGCGCGATGCCCTCGGGCGTCAGCGTCAGCGTGACCTTGCGACGGTCGTCTTCGCTCGAGGCGCGCGCGACATAGCCCTTCTCGCAGAGTTGCGTGGTCAGGCGGGTGACGTTGGCCGATTTCTCGCCGGCAGCATCGGCCAGCTGCGACGGGTTGAGCGAGTTGTCCGGCGAGCCATACATCATCATGAGGATGTTGTATTCGGGATGGTTGAGCCCGTAGGGCTTCATCACCGCGTTGGCCTCGTCGTGGATCTCCTTGTAGAGATGCTTGATCAGCCGGACAAGCGCGGCGGGGTCGCGCGGGAAGCCAGGGTACTTCGAGCGGGTGACCTGGAGCCGGGCTTCGGTGGGGGCGAAATCGCTCATGAGGGATCCTGTTGGCGGATTGCCTCATAAGTATATAGTTCAGACATGAATAATMGATATATGTTCTATTTCTTATTTCTTACGAATTCACGTCACAGCCAACTCTTCGTAGGCGGCCCAGTGAACGGAGCTCCGGCTTCTACCCCGACCAATTACTAACTTTCCGGCGACGCCGATAAGCGCACCTATCAGTACATTGGCAAGCGGGCGGCTCCAAATGCTCGTTTGGGGCTGGCATAGGTGATGTCAGCGTCGCTGGGTTGACTGGGAAGACTTCCCATGGACAGCCCTCAGTGTTCCGGTATTGGCCCCMGGAAAGGCCGAAAGGGCGGCGCTTGCCGTCAATCAGGAGTGTCGAACGGTCATGAGATCTTGACAATACATACTAATTTTTATATGCTTTAAGTGCTGCCATTGAGGCGGCCTTAACCGACCATCGGCCCCTTTCTAACGGGCCACACCATGGAGAAGCGACATGACGCAAATCAACACTTACAGGGCATTCCAATATGGGCACCGACGACGTTAAACCAAAGCAGCGGCGACGCTGCGATTTCAGCAAGCAGGTAGTAAAAGAAATGGAGGCGCTGCCAGCGTCGATCAGGCATCAGTTCCTGGTATCGATCGAGCAGTTGGAGTTGGGGCTTGAGCCCGTGTTGCCGATCTCGCACTTGTCCTCGGCCGGCAAGGGGATCGTAGAGATGAAGATCAACGGCAGGCCCGCCTATCGCTTGGTTTACACGACCAAGTATGAAGGCAAGGTAGTAATCCTGGCGGCGCGCTCGAAATCCTGTGAAGGCCAGGACAAGACGCTCGTTGAGGTGGTAAGGCAGCGATTGAAGGGCTACGGGTAAGCAGGGGCGACGTGCGGAGCTAAAAGGCGGTGCTTCACAGCACCGCTTTTTTTATGGCCAGTGACACGGGTTGGGCGACATTACTGGGATCGATGTCCGTTTCCAGTTTGTACCCCGCACGCACGAGCATCTCCAGGAGCGCATCGATAGAGAACTTGTCCAGCTTACCTCGGGCCAGGTTGCTCATCCGGGGTTGGGTGACATGCAGCTTTTCGGCGGCGGTCGTCTGTGTCCATTGCCGGGCACGGACTAGCTCGATCAGAATGATCGCCAGCTTTGCCTTGAGTGCCTGCATGTTGAACTCCACGGGATCCGTGGAGAACATTTCGTATAGATTCGATGTGGTCATTTGGTGCCTCCAGCGGAGGACTGTTGCTTCAGTAGTAGGGCCATGGCCTCTCTGGGGAGGCGGCCGCGGGTCCAATTATATAAGTTTTAGAATTCTGGTCAAGCAGTAGCCACCCCGTCGAAGTGGACACTGTTCACGTTTTGGGGCCGGGTGAGCGCTAACGCCCGTTCTGGCGCGGTTTCTCGCCTGCCTCAGACCCTTCAAGCTAACGCCGGCTCTCGCGGAGGGTGGTTACCAATTCGCCAGCCGTATGTGAGCCCGGCTTAGAAGGCCGTCCCGGCGCCCCCTTCGCGCGAGGTCGGACGGCTTCGCCAACGAGGTCACACAGAGCCCGAGATCGCTGACATCATCGGCGTGGCATCGCCGTGGGTAGCGCTATCTGCACGAACTTAGTCTTGTAGCGCTTAGTTGGGGCGAATCTTGCCGCGTCTTGCCAGCGAAAAGGACCTATGAATGTCGTATGTTTGCCCAGAGTGTTTTGACGAAATCGTCCTGAAGAGACGCGTCAAAGAGTTGCGTGCAGCATCCAAGACCACGTCTAAGTGTAGGTTCCATCAGTCACGGAAGGGTATTCCGGTAGAACAGGTGGCAGAATTGTTCGACCCTGTCATTCGTGCAACTCATAGCGTGGGTGACTACGACTGGAACGGCGAGCCTGAAGGCGACGACCTCGCACAAGTAGTGCTTGAGCTCGGTGAGATGGATGACTACGACGCCGCAAAACTGGTGGCACGGGCACTTATTGAAGCGGACCCGTACCTGCCACAAGACGGCGAAGAGCCCTTTTTCTCGGATGAGTATGGCTACGTTACATCCCCCGGAACCTATGGCGCACATTACAGTGTGCTGTGGGATCGCTTCCGGAAATCTATCCTGCATTCGGCTCGCTTCTTCAACGAGGGGGCATCGACGGCATTGCAAGAGATCTTCGAGGACGTTCATCGGCAACATTCTGTCGAAGGCCCTGTCGTCTACACAATTGGTCCCCATACGTCAGCCAAAGCAGTCTATCGAGCGCGACTCGCCGACGATCAAAATCTAAGAAAAATACTTGAAAATCCGTGGATCGAGCTCAGCGTTCCGCCGGAGGGAATGCGCAAGCCAGGGCGTATGAACGCTTCGGGTATCGGAGTCTTTTATGGCGCATTTGATCGGGAAACATGTGTAGCGGAGTTGCGCCCTCCTGTTGGTGAAACTGTCGCGGTGGGCCAATTCAGTCTTCTCCGCGAGCTATGCGTTCTCGATCTAACGCGCTTCGCCGCCCCTCAGAAACATAAAAGCAATTTTGCCAAGTACCAGATAAAGCGCAATGAGCAGTGGTCGTTTCTTCAACGGTTCAGGCGAGCGATTAGTCTCGCCGTGCTCGACTCGAAAAGCTATCTTGATTATGTGCCGACGCAAGTAGTGGCCGAATATATAGGTTCGCAACTAAGGGTCAAGGTGGACGGCACCACCAGAAGAATCGACGGAATCATCTACGAGTCCGCTCAGCACAGGGCCGGAAAAAACATTGCCCTTTTCGGAGCCGCTTCCAGCGTTAAAGTCCCGGCGATGGGACGTGGTAAAACTCCTCCTGAGCTCGACTGGATCGATGAGATGTTTGCATTTGACGATAAAGGAAGCTCGCAGGAACCCGCACTTTCGATCTCCGCTGATGACGTTACAGAACTCCGCGTGACCGGCGCTCACTACGATACGATCCCACTGCAAGCGACATCCACAATGGACCTATAGATGGTGGCGAATCCTATTTCTCGCATCTTCAAGGAAAAGTAGGTTCGCTCCTCCCTAACATTCACGGTTCGCGCTTGTCGGCGACGACCTGGAGGGTGGCGCGGAGTGACTTAATGCACCGCGCGACAGACGGCGGCGCGACCCTCAGCGCCGCCGGGTACCCGACCCTAGCGGCACTGGGAATTCCATAAGAGATGACCGGTTGAGTACGCGGGCACACACACCGCGCGCATTCGCGGCCAAATATGCGTGTCCCTGGACCGAGTTGAGCGAGCGCCACAGCTGAGCCATTGCTTTGACTGGCCCGCGCACCACATATAGGCAGTCGCTGATCACGGACTCGCCGGCCATAACGCGGGCGAAGCGCTCTTCCAGATGCCGCCCGACACGAGTCAGGACGATGTCCCCTGCCCTGGCCCGGGGAGCGTCGCCGTACGCCCGACGAATGCTGGCACGCGACAGAAACAGGTCGCGATCCTGACCGGCGCCGGGGATATCGGTGGAGTGCAGAATCGGCAACCCGGCATGTGATGCCTCGGTTGCATTCCAGCGGCCACGAATTATCTCCACGCCAGCGAATTCGCTTAGCGCCTGCACGGCAAGGCCGCCGGTCGAGCGCTGCCAAGCGTAGAACCGGTGGTCCATGCGGGACGCCGCTTCGTCAGCCGAGACGTAAAGCGGCTCGCTGAGGGACGCGGTCTGGTCGGCGCTGTAAAGGGGAATGCGATCGGGCGACGACCCACCCTTCTCCAGGGTTAGGATGAACGTCTTGGCGTCGGTACCGGGAAAAGCGCGCGACGGTAATTCGATGACGCTATGAAGGGCGTGCGAAGCCAGCAGCGCCTCGCGCAGCGGCCGGCTACGCTCGCCGGTAACCGTACCGTCGGGCACGATGATACCCATCTGGCCACCGTGCCGAAGCAGCCGCAGATTATGCGCAAGGAAGACGAGGTCTGCCGGCATCCCACCCTCGCGCGGCAGTGCGGCCTGCAGGCCAACCTTCTTAAGCAGCGAGCGGTACGGGTCAGCCAGCTCCGCCACTTGGTAGGGAGGGTTGCAAACCGCCGCATCGAATTCGATGAGATCAAGTCGGCGACTGCGTGCGAATGTCGGCGATAGCACGTTCATCACGAGGTGCTTGTGATCACCGATCACCTGGTCAGCCACGCGAAGGGTGTGATCGATATCGACCGACGTCAGGCGCGCCGCCTGCCAGCGGCGCCGGGCGGCAGCCAGCAACGATCCTTCGCCCGCGCCGAGCTCGACCACGTGACCGGCCTCTGCGAGCGTCATCTGCCCCACCAGCAGGTCGCCGATCTCCGGCCGGGTGAAGTACTGCTCCAGCGCGCGGGAACGGGTCCGCGTGGGAGTGGTGCTCGGATTCAACATATGGA
>NZ_JBFUIT010000008.1:0-45324 GCF_056401735.1 Luteibacter sp. P4_D7_3 | reverse complement strand
GGCTAGCGGGCTCCGAGGCCGGTCCGGCAGTCGGACGGCGCAAGACTGGCCCCTTCGACTGGCGCCAGGATGACGAATATCGCCGCCTTCTCGAMGCCATGGGTTACGATCCCGCCTCTTTGGACGCCCTGATCGGTACGACGGGCTTCACCGCTGGCGCACTGTCTTCGATGCTTCTGATGCTTGAGCTCGAGGGCGAGGTTGCCTCCCTGCCCGGGAACCGCTATCAGCGTGTGGTCTGATCGCCGACGCTTGACAGCCGTCACGGCGATATGTTTCCAACTAAATATATACATACGCTGGGGTTCACTCGCCCCGACGGACTTCGGAACCGACTAACGCATGGCTAAGAACCTCCTCATCGTCGAATCGCCGGCCAAGGCCAAGACGATCAACAAGTACCTGGGGCCCGACTTCCAGGTGCTGGCGTCGTATGGCCACGTGCGCGACCTGCGACCGAAGGAGGGCGCGGTCGACCCCGACCATGGCTTCGCCATGGCCTACGAGGTCATCGACCGCAACGAGAAACACGTCGACGCCATTGCCAAGGCGGCGAAGGTAGCGACCAGCATCTATCTCGCGACCGACTTGGATCGCGAAGGTGAGGCGATCTCCTGGCACATCAGCGAAATCCTCCGCGAGCGTGGCCTTCTTGAAGGCAAGGACGTCCAGCGCGTCGTCTTCAGCGAGATCACCCCTCGCGCCATCAAGGAAGCCGTCGCCAATCCGCGCAAGCTGTCCCACGACCTCGTCGATGCCCAGCAGGCCCGTCGCGCCCTCGACTACCTGGTCGGCTTCAACCTCTCTCCGGTGCTCTGGCGCAAGGTGCAGCGCGGTCTCTCGGCAGGACGCGTGCAGTCGCCGGCCCTGCGCATGATCGTCGAGCGCGAGCTGGAGATCGAAGCCTTCACGGCCCGCGAGTACTGGACCATCCAGGCCAACATGGCGCATCCGCAGGGTGATTTCGACGCCCGGCTGGTCAAGCTCGACGGCAAGAAGTTCGAACAGTTCGACCTGACCAACGAGGCCGATGCCACGGCCGCCCGCGCGGCGCTGGAGAAGGCGGCCGCCGGCAAGTTCACGGTCGGCGAAGTCACCAGCCGCGAGCGCAAGCGTCGCCCGGCGCCGCCGTTCACCACGTCCACGCTGCAGCAGGAAGCCGCCCGCAAGCTCGGCTTCTCGACCAGCCGCACCATGCGCGTGGCCCAGGGTCTCTACGAGGGCGTGGCGCTCGGCAGCGAAGGCAACGTCGGCCTGATCAGCTACATGCGTACCGATTCGGTGGCCTTGTCCGACGACGCCGTGACCGAGCTGCGCGAACTCATCGCGCGCGAATACGGCAAGGGTGCCTTGCCCGACGCCGTCCAGGTCTACAAGTCCAAGTCCAAGAACGCCCAGGAAGCGCATGAGGCGATTCGACCCACCTCGGCCATGCACATGCCGCGCACCGTGGCGTCGTTCCTCAACGACGACCAGCGCAAGCTCTACGAGCTGATCTGGAAGCGCACCGTCGCCTGCCAGATGGTCCATGCCACGCTCAACACCGTCTCGGTGGAGTTCCCGGTCGGTGAGTCGGCGTTCCGCGCCACCGGTACCACCGTGATCGATCCGGGCTTCCTCGCCGTGTACGAGGAAGGCAAGGACCAGAAAACCGAGGACGACGACGAGCAGCGCCGCCTGCCGCGCCTGGCCCAGGGCGATGTCGTGCCCGTGGCCGCCGTCGTGGCCGACCAGCATTTCACCGAGCCGCCGCCGCGCTTCTCCGAAGCCAGCCTGGTCAAGACGCTCGAGGAATACGGCATCGGTCGCCCTTCCACTTACGCAAGCATCATCCAGGTGCTGCTCAGCCGTGAGTACGTGCTCCTGGAGAGCCGTCGCTTTCGTCCAACGGACGTTGGTCGTGCCGTAAGCCAGTTCCTTTCCGGTCATTTCGCCCAGTACGTGGATTACGACTTCACCGCCCGCCTCGAAGACGAGCTCGACGCGGTGAGCCGCGGCGAAGAAGCCTGGGTGCCGCTGCTCGAACGCTTCTGGCTGCCGTTCAAGACCCTCGTGGACGACAAGACCGAATCGGTCGATCGCAACGAGGCCACCGGAGCGCGCGAACTCGGCGAAGATCCCAAGAGCGGCAAACCGGTCTCGGTGCGTCTGGGCCGCTATGGTGCCTACGCGCAGATCGGCACCAAGGACGACGAGGCCAAGCCGACCTACGCCAGCCTGCGCCCCGGCCAGAGCATGCACACCATCACGCTCGAGGATGCGATGGAGCTGTTCAAGCTGCCGCGCAACCTCGGCCAGTCCGAGGCGGGTGAAGACATCACCGTCGGCGTCGGCCGCTTTGGTCCTTTCGTGAAGCAGGGCAGTACCTATGCCTCGCTCAAGCCCGAGGACGACCCGTACACCATCGAGCTGCCGCGCGCGCTCCAACTGGTGCAGGAAAAGCTCGAGGCCATCGCCAACCGCATCATCACTGACTTCGGTAACGACATTCAGGTGCTCAACGGCCGCTATGGCCCGTATATCACCGACGGCGAAAAGAACGCGCGCATTCCGAAGGACCGCGAGCCGAAGACGCTGACCCTGCCCGAGTGCATCGAGCTCCTTGCGGCCGCGCCGATCAAGAAGCCGCGTGGCGGAAAGGCGGCAAAGAAGACGGCCACCAAGAAAGCCGCGGCCAAGAAGGCGGCGACGAAGAAAGTCGCTGCTCCGAAGGACGCCACGGCCAAGAAGACAGCCGTGAAGAAAACGGCGGTGAAGAAGACCGCCACCAAGAAGGCAGCGACGAAGAAGACGGCGGCCAAGAAAACGGCGGTGAAGAAGGCGGCGGCCAAGAAGGCGCCGGCCAAGACCGCCGCCGCCAAGTCGGTTTCCCCGTCCGTCGACTGACATGCGCCGCTTCACTACGGCCACGGTCGACGCCGCTGCCGCGCTCGTGCGCGGCGGTGGCGTTCTCGGCTACCCCACCGAGGCCGTGTATGGCCTTGGCTGCGATCCGCATGATCGTGATGCCTTCGATCGCCTCTTCGCATTGAAGGGTCGCCCCGCGACGCAGGGCGTGCTGCTCATCGCCGCCGACTTCGAGCAGATCGCGCCCTACATCGACCTGGCTGCTGTGCCGCCGGCCGTGCTCGACGAGGTCCGCGCCTCGTGGCCCGGGCCCCATACCTGGATTTTTCCGCGTAGCGGCCATGTTCCTGACTGGGTGGCTGGCGCGCATGCCGGCATTGCCCTGCGCGTGACAGCGCATGCCCCCGCGGCCGCGCTGTGCCGCGCCTTCGGTGCCCCGCTGGTCTCCACCAGCGCCAACCCCCATGGGGACGCACCGGCGCGAGACGTTGCCACGCTGGAACGTTACTTCGGTGATCGCCTTGACGGTGCGCTCGACGCGGCACTCGGTGACCAGGAGCGGCCCACCACCATCCGTGACGCCCTCAGCGGCGCTATCATCCGCGCCTGAGAGGGGGAGTAAGCCGTTGTCGATCGTCCATTCCGAGATTTCCGGGCGCCCGGGCGCCTCGCCGTTGCCGTTGCTTGTCGGCCCGCCTTCCCGCGTGGTCGCGTGGCGCGACGGGCATGCCGTGACGGCGGCGACCTTCCTCGGCCACGTACACCAGGTGGCGGCGAAGCTTCCCGAAGCCGACAGCGCGGTCAATCTTTGCGAAGACCGCTACGCCTTCCTTGTCGCCTTCGCGGCCCTCGTGGTGCGTGGCCAGACCAACCTGCTGCCACCCTCGCGCGCACCCCACGCCGTCGATGAAGTCATGGCGAATCATCCCGGTGCCTATGCCATCGGTGAGCTCGACCTGTCGCCCGCACCCCCCGGCTACCTCCGCATGCCGGAGCTGGACGACGTGCTGCCGGCCTGTGGCGGCATCCCGTCGGTGCCAGCCGATGCGGTGGTCGCGATCGGCTACACCTCCGGGTCGACCGGCAAGCCCAAGCCCAACGTGAAGACGTGGGGCAGTTTCGTCGCCAGCAACGCGGGCAATGCCGCCATGCTCGGTTTGGCCATTGGCGACGCGTTCCATGTCGTCGCCACGGTGCCACCCCAGCACATGTACGGCATGGAGATGTCCGTGCTGATGCCCCTGCTTTCCGATGTGAGCGTGCATGCGGGACGGCCCTTCTTCCCGGCGGACGTGGCGAGCGCACTGGCTTCCTTGCCCAAACCGCGCGTCCTGGTGACGACGCCGGTGCACCTTCGTGCGCTGATTGAATCCGGTGTCAGCCTGCCGCCGCTGGCGGCCTTTGTTTCGGCAACGGCGCCCATGCCGGTCGAGCTGGCCACGTCGGCTGAACAGCGTTTCGGCGCGCCGTTGCATGAGGTCTTTGGCTCCACCGAAACCTGCGTATTCGCCAGCCGGCGCACGGCCGTCGACGAGGATTGGCAGCTCTACGACGGCGTGGTGCTGCATCCGCAGCCGGACGGCACGCTGGTCGATGCACCGCAACTGGCCGAGCCCATTGCCCTGGCCGATATCGTTTCGCTGCACGACGAAGGGCGTCGTTTCCGTCTTCGCGGGCGCAACACCGATTTGCTCGAGATCGCGGGCAAGCGCGCTTCGCTGGGCGACCTCAACCGTCGTCTGCTCGCCATCGATGGTGTGGACGACGGCGTGCTGTTCCAGCTGGACGACGGCGATGCAGCAGGCATTCGCCGCATTGCCGGCCTCGTCGTCGCACCCACGCTGACCGTTGACGCCGTGCTCAACGCGCTGCGCCATGCGATGGATCCGGTGTTCTTGCCCCGGCCCCTGCGCCTGGTCGACGCGCTGCCGCGCAACGAGACCGGCAAGCTGCCGCGCGTGCAGCTTATCGAACTGCTCGGCATTCGCTGAGCGCGCCCTCCGTGGCGCCGGGTAGAATGCCGGGTTCAAAGCCTGGAGACACCCCATGAAAGTCCTCGTTATCGGCGGCGGCGGTCGCGAACACGCGCTGGCCTGGAAGCTCGCTCAGTCCGCCCGCGTGGACGAGGTGATCGTGGCGCCGGGCAATGCGGGCACCGCGAAGGAACCGGGGCTGCGCAACGCGCCCGTGGCCGTGACCGATATCGAAGGCTTGCTGGCCCTGGCAAAAAATGAGGGCGTCGAGCTCACGGTCGTCGGGCCGGAAGTGCCGCTGGTCGCCGGTGTGGTGGATCGCTTCACCGCCGATGGCCTGCGCTGTTTCGGACCCACCGCCAAGGCGGCCCAGCTAGAAGGCAGCAAGGCCTTCGCGAAGGACTTCCTGGCCCGCCACCGTATTCCGACCGCGCACTACGCCGTATTCACCGAACTGGCGCCGGCGCTTGCTCACGTGCGCCAGATCGGAGCGCCCATCGTCATCAAGGCCGACGGCCTTGCGGCCGGCAAGGGCGTCGTCGTGGCGATGAGCCTGGACGAGGCAGAGGCGGCGCTGGAAGACATGCTCGGCCAGCAGGCCTTCGGCGACGCATCGTCGCGCGTGGTGATTGAGGAATTCCTCGACGGCGAGGAAGCCAGCTTCATCGTCATCGCCGATGGCAAGCACGCGTTGCCGATGGCGACCAGTCAGGACCACAAGCGTCGTGACGATGGCGACCTGGGACCGAATACGGGCGGCATGGGTGCCTACTCGCCCGCGCCCGTCGTGACCGACGCGGTTTCTGCCCGTGTCATGCGCGAGATCATCCAGCCGACGCTCGACGGCATGGCGGCCGACGGCGCCCCCTTCACCGGATTCCTCTATGCGGGCCTGATGATAGACAAGGCCGGCGTGGCCAAGGTGATCGAGTTCAACGTGCGCTTCGGTGACCCCGAGACGCAGCCGATCATGCTTCGCCTCACCTCCGATCTCGTCGACCTCATCGAAGCGGCGCTGGACGGCGATGTCACGGCGGTGCGCGCCGAATGGGATGCGCGCCCTTCGCTCGGCGTCGTGCTCGCCGCGGGCGGGTATCCCGGCAAGGTGCGTGCGGGAGACGCGATTGAAGGCGCGGATACCGATTTTGGTGCGAACGTCAAAGTCTTCCACGCAGGCAGCGCGCTCGCCGCGGATGGGCGGGCGGTCACCGCCGGCGGTCGCGTCCTTACGGTCTGTGCCGTCGGCGACGACCTCGCCGCCGCTCGCGCGGCAGCCTATGCCGCGCTGGCGACCGTGCGCTTCGAGGGCGCGTTCTATCGCCACGACATCGCCCATCGCGCTCTGGCGCGGGGCTGACCGCACCCTGCGGGGGCTCGGGTACACTCACCGCGAATAAACGGTGGGTGGTCACGGAATGTCCCAGTTCAAACTTCTCGGCACGCGCCGCTTTGCGCCCTTCTTCTGGACGCAGGCGCTCGGCGCGTTCAACGACAACGCGTTTCGCAATGCGATGGTCATGCTGGTCGCCTTCCAGATGGCCTTGCCCGACGCACAGGTGTCGCTCTACACGAACCTCGCGCCTGCGCTGTTCATCCTTCCGTATTTCCTTTTCTCCGCGACGGCCGGGCAGATCGCGGAGAAGTTCGAGAAGACGCGACTCATTCGTTACGTGAAGCTATTCGAGATCGCGGCGATGGTCGTGGCCGCGATAGGCTTCTTCACGCACCACATTTCATTGCTGCTCGTGGTGTTGTTCCTGATGGGCATGCACTCGACCATGTTCGGGCCCATCAAGTATTCGATCCTGCCGCAGGCCCTCCAGCGCGATGAACTGGTCGGCGGCAATGCGCTGGTCGAGATGGGCACGCAGCTGGCCATGCTGGTCGGCATGATTGTCGGCAACTCGCTGATGCTGATCGCGGGCTATGGCACGTTGGCGGCGTCGCTGACGACCATCGCGATTGCCGTGACCGGCTACTTCGTAAGCCGCTCCATTCCCGCTGCGCCAGCCACGGCGCCGACATTGAAATTCAACTGGAATCCTCTAAGCGAAACCTGGCGTGTGCTCAAGCTCACCCACGAGGACCGCGCCATCTTCAACGCGGTGCTTGGTATTTCCTGGTTCTGGTTCTTCGGCACCGTGATGATCGCGCAGCTGCCGAATTACACGCGTCACGTGCTCAGCGGCGACGGCTCGGTGAACACGCTGGCGCTCACGCTGTTCTCCATCGGCACCGGTATCGGCTCGCTGCTCTGCGAGCGGCTCTCCGGCAAGCGGGTGGAAATCGGTCTCGTGCCGATCGGTGCCTTCGGCCTGACCGTGTTCGCGGTCGACCTGTTCTTCGCGCATCCGCTCGTACCGGCAGGCACGACCCTCGGCTGGACCGCCTTTCTGGTGGCGCCGGGTGCGTGGCGGGTCGCGCTGGACCTCACCATGATCGGCGCGTTCGCGGGTTTCTACGTGGTGCCGTTGTTCGCCTTCGTGCAGAGCCGCGCCCCACGGGAACGCCTGTCGCGCATCATCGCCGGCAACAACATCGTGAATGCGCTGCTCATCTGCATTGCGTCGGGGTTCGGCATTGGCCTGGCGGCGCTCGGCTTCAGCGTGCCGACGATCTTCCTCGTCACCGGCCTGATCAACATCGCCGTCGCGGTGTATATCTTCACGCTGGTCCCCGAGTTCATGATGCGGTTCATCACCTGGATCCTCGTGCATACGCTTTACCGCGTGCGCGTGGACGGGCTGAAGAACGTGCCGGACGAAGGCGCCGCGCTGGTGGTTTGCAACCACGTGAGCTTCATGGATCCGCTGATCCTCATGGCCAGCGTGCGTCGGCCCATGCGCTTCGTCATGTACTACAAGATCTTCAACATCCCGGTGTTGAACTTTGTCTTCCGGACCGCGAAGGCGATCCCGATTGCCGGACGCAACGAGGACCCCGCACAGCTGGCGCGGGCGTTCGAACTCATCGACGAGGCGCTGGCCGCGGGCGAGGTGGTCTGCATTTTCCCCGAAGGGGGCCTGACCAAGGATGGTGGCATCGCGACGTTCCGTCCGGGCGTCGACCAGATTCTTGCGCGACGGCCGGTGCCCGTCGTGCCACTGGCGCTGCGGGGCATGTGGGGCAGCATCTTCAGCCGGCACGACAGCGCGCTGCGCCGCTCACGTCTGCCGCGGCGCTTCTGGTCGAGGATCGAGCTGGTGGGCGGCTCACCGCTACCGGCGGGCGAGGCGAATGCGATCGTGCTGGAAGCGCGGGTGGGCGAGCTTCGCGGCGACAAGGCCTGAGTCAGGCGACCCAGGCGGCGAGGACGATCACGGCGACGACGGCAAGCCAGACGATGAGTACGCGGCGGATCACCCGTCGCGCATCTTCGAGTTCGGCGACCGGGTCGCTGACGTCCTGGACGTAGCCGTCGCCCGCCTCGACGTCGGCATCGACACCGGCGCGAGCGACCGCACCGAGGAAGTCCGGGTCAAGACGCGAACGCGGGCTTCCCGACGTGTGGTGCCACTGTTTCCACGCACCGATCACGGCGTCGAAATCCGAGACCAGGGCCATGGCGAAGACCATGAGGTGGGCGGGAATCCAGTCCAGCGCATCGCCGACGCGCTGCGCAGCCGTGCGGGTGGCGCTGTCGAGCGCGAGCGAAGCGTCGCGGCTGAGGATCTGCGCCAACCGGTAGCCGAGGCCGCCGGCCGGGCCGAGGAGAAGAAACCAGAGCAGCACACCGAACCGGCGGCGAAGGGCGCCGTAGAACGCTGCCTCGACGAGCGCCGGAGCGAACCAGGTCAATGCTTCCTCGTCGTGACGCAGACCGGCCATCGCTTCGTCGCGGCGCAGCGTGTCGGGCGCGCGCAGGATGGCATCGATGTCGGTTTCGATCTCACGCGGGCCAAGTGCGTAGACCAGCACGGCGATCGAGAAGACCAGCCACGCAAGGTCGAAGAAGGGGAGGGAGGCAAGCAGGCCGGCGAAGATCGCAGCGGCGACGACGGGCACGAGCAGGATGACAGCGACGCGGCCGGGGCCGGAGGTGTCGCCCAGGCGATTTACCCAGCCGCGAAACCAGCGGTCGTCACGCCACCGCGCAAGCTGCGGCACGCTCCAGACAATGACGAGGGCGATGAGAACGGCGAGGAGACGTAGAGCCATGGCGAGCGCGATCCGCTGGTCGATGCCCCGATTGTAGGGGATCAGCCCCGGGGCGGCGCACTCGCGATGAGTTCATCGAGGCTGATGCCGCGCAGGCCAAGCCAGTGCTCGATCAGTCGGTAGGACACGGAAAGCGGCGGCGGTACGCCGAGCGCGCCCGTGGCCATGCCGGTCACGATATCGTCCACGGAGAACCAGCGTGCGTCTTCGAGTTCGTCGTCGCGCAGGTGGATCTCGCGCGTCTTCGCGGTCGCGGTGAAGCCGACCATCAAAGACGCAGGCAGCGGCCAGGGCTGTGATGAGTGGTAGGTCGCATGCAGCACTTCGATGCCGGACTCTTCGCGCACTTCGCGTCGCACGGCGTCTTCCAGCGACTCGCCCGGTTCGATGAAGCCCGCCAGTGTGGAATAGCGTCCGGCGGGCCATCCGCGCTGGCGACCGAGCAGGCAGCGATCACCGTCTTCGACGATCACGATGATCGCGGCGTCGGTACGCGGGAAATGCATGTGAGCGCCATCGGGATTCGTGCATTGCACGCGATGGCCGGCAGCGACCACGAGGGTCGGCGCACCGCACTGGCTGCAGAACCGGGTTTGGCGCTGCCAATGGGTGATGCCCTTGGCGAAGGCGAACAGGCCCGCGTCGAACGCGGAGAACACGAGGCCCGCTTCGCGCAGCGACACGCGGCGCGAGCCGGTCAGCGTCGTGAAGATCTCGGCCTGCGCTTCGTCCACGACGAGCGCGAACCATGCGATGTCCCCGGAAAGTCCGAGAAACGTGGCGGGAATATCGCCGAAACGCTCGCTGCGCACGGCGGGTGCCATCCATCGCGGCGCATCGTCGTCGCGGCACGCGAAGGCCTGGCCATCGCTGTCGAGGACAAGGAAGCGGCTGCTCGCGTTGCGTTCGAGTTCCTCGACCCAGAGTCGATCGTCACGACGCTCGGCCATGCGGTCGATGTCGATGCCCGCGAAGACGTTCTCGCGAGCGCGCACGGCCACGGCCCGGTCACGCTCCTGCTCGATCGTCACGCCGTGCAGCCGCTCATGCGCTGAATGACGAGCCGCAACCGCAGGTCGTCTTCGCATTCGGATTGCGGATGACGAACTGGGAGCCGCTGAAGGACTCCGCGTAATCGATCTCCGCGCCCGTGAGGTACTGCAGCGACAGGGGATCGACGACGAGCGTCACACCTTCGCGCGAGACCGCGAGGTCGTCTTCGGCCTGGTCTTCGTCGAAGGTGAAACCGTATTGGAAGCCCGAGCAACCGCCGCCGCTGATGTACACGCGCAGCTTGAGGCCGGGATTGCCTTCTTCCTCGATCAGCTGGTGCACCTTACGGGCAGCGGCCTCGGTGAAGGTCAGAGGCGCACCAGCGGACCGGTAGTCCGGGGACGGCGCCATGGGGAAGGGGTTGTTCATGCCACCCATAATGGCGCCGTTCGGCGTCAGGTCAAGCCTCGGCGGGCACCGGGGCGGCCTCGATGGCGGCCTGGGCCAGCTGCCGGACCGTGGCCGGGGCGCGATGGATCATTTTGCCGTTGACCTGGGCGCCGGCGATCATTTCCAGCACCTGGTACTGAACGTCGCCATCGATCCGGGCCAGCGGGGCCAGTTCCAGGCGCTCCGACACCTCGATATCGCCCGTCACGCCGCCGTTGATCACGGCGTGCGGTACCTCGATGCGACCGATAACCCGGCCCGTCTCACTGATGGTGAGTACGCCGTCGCCACCAGGATCCGCGTGCACCGACCCTTCCACCACGCCGTCGAGGTGCAGGGTGCCGCTGAATTGCACGTCGCCGCGAATGGTGACGCCACGTGCGATCAGGCTGGTGGCGGGGGCACCGACCGAGGGAGCCTGGTTCTTCCGGTTACTGCTGAACATGGTTGACCTCATCGTTTCGGGTGGCATCTTCCCAGGGAATCGTACTGGTGACCGGCTCCTCGCCTTCGGCGCTGGCGACGATGCGCAGGCGTGTCGGCTTGAACCCGGCCGGCAGGGTGAAGCTCCCCTGGATCTGCTGGAAATACTTGAAGGAGAACGCAAGGCTCTGGGAGGACGTGGCCTGACCTAAGGTCGCGCCTTCGAGCGTCGCGACCTTGTTGCCCTGGATACCTYCCACGGCCAGGGTCAGGCTGCCTTTGAGCACGTCGCCACGCCGCGCGTTCTGGGTCAGGGTGATCACGAGGTTCCAGCCATTGGACGAACCCTTCACCGGCTCGGTCCGGGCCCCCTGGACCTTCAGGCCATCGCGTTGGCCGTTTCCGCCGACAAGGCGCGAGTAAAACGCGAGGTCAGTGCGCAGCCCGCTGATTTCTTCGTCGCGCTCGGCCAGGTTTCGCTTCAGCTCTTTCGCGGCAATGCCGGCGACCTGGCCTGCGCGCTGCAGGTTCGCGACCTGCTGGCGCAGATCCTCGTTCTCGGCGCCCAGGGCGCGGGTACCGATCCGGTTCGCCACCGCAGCGGGGGCGTGGCCACCCAGCATCCAGGCGAGCAACCCGACGACGACCAGGCTGGCCGCCCAGCCGCCAAGCAGCATGACGCGCTTGCGGCCCTCACGAACGGTGTCGGCGAGGGTGCGCACGACGAATCGCGGCGGATGCCTGGGGGCCATGGACGATTCCGTGGAGAAGGCGTGAAGGCCGGATGGTATAGCCCGCCCTTCCCTTCAGGGTCAACCGACCCGCTCACAAAAAAGCCGCCTCACGGCGGCTTTTCTAGGATCGAGCAGGCGGCGCTCAGTCCGACAGCTTCCCGACCTTGCTCAGCATGTAGCGCTCGGGACCGATGTCCGAGATAAGGCTGAACTGCGTCTCGAGCCAGTCGATGTGCTCTTCTTCCTGGCCAAGGATGAACTTGAACAGGTCGCGGCTGACGAAATCGTGGATGCCTTCGCTGTAGGCAATGGCTTCGCGCAGATCCTTGGTCGCGATCATCTCGAGGTCGAGGTCGCCCTGGAGGGCCTCAACCACGTTTTCGCCGATGCGCAGCTTTCCCAGGTGCTGGAGGTTCGGTAGGCCGTCGAGGAAGAGGATCCGCTCGATCAGTTTGTCCGCATGCTTCATCTCCTCGATCGACTCTTCGTACTCGTGCTTGGCGAGTTCGTTGTAGCCCCAGTCCTTGAACATCCTGTAATGCAGGAAGTACTGGTTGATCGCGGCGAGCTCGTTATAGAGCACCTTGTTGAGGAATTCGATGACCTTTGCGTCGCCCTTCATGAGGGGTCTCCCTGAGTATTCAGCCTCGACTATACGGCGCCGCGAAAGGGCGTGACGAAACGAGAATGAAGACGGTTCGCGTCCGCGAATACGCTACGAAAGCGCTCAGGCGGGGGTCGGCAGGAAGGTCAGAACGGACCGCGTCTGTTCGACGGCCTCGCGCAGGCACTGGCGGGCTTCCGGTTCGCAGGCTCCGCAGCAATCCGAGCAGCCGGTGCGGGCCTGAAGCTGGGCGAACGATTCCACGCCCTCGGCCGCGGCGCGGCGGATGGCGTGATCGGTGACGGCGTTGCACATGCAGATGTACATGGGTGCGCATTCGAATACGAATGCGAACGATTGTCAACTACATAGTTGTGAAGACGGGCGGATGTCCGGACGTTATTCGCCGCCACGGGCCAGTCGCAGCGCCTCGGCTTCCTGGGGGCAGGTGCCCACCGTGACCGAGCAGGTGACTTCCACCGTGGGCGCGAACTGACGCAGGGCCCGTTCGTAGACCTGCCGCTTGAAGTTCACGACATGGTTGGCCGGGTACCAGAAATCCACCCATCGCCATAGGTCGAACTCGGGCTTGTCGCAGGCGTCGAGCTTCAGGGCGTCCTCGCTGCCAGTCAGCCGCAGCAGAAACCACACCTGCTTCTGGCCGATGCAGGTCGGCCGCTGGTGATGGCGGACAAAGCGGCTGGGCAGCCGATATTTCAGCCAGCCGCGGGTTTCGGCCAGGACTTCGACATGGTGGGCATGTAGACCGGTTTCTTCTTCCAGCTCGCGGTACATCGCCTCCAACGGCGTTTCGTCGCTGCGCATGCCTCCCTGGGGGAACTGCCAGCCGTCACGATTCACCCGGCGCGCCCAGAACAGGCGGCCGTCCCCGTTGAGGAGAACGATCCCTACATTCGGTCGATAGCCATCAGCGTCGATCATCCGCCCTCCGCGAACGTGCCGCGCCAGCCGGCGGTGGCCGGATTCACGCGATACGGCCGATTCAACCACACCGCGAGAAGCGTGTACAAGGCGCCACTTGAACGGAAGGCCCGTGCCGATTAAACTGCCCGGCCTTCGTGAGCCCGTCTCGCGAACGACCAGGTTTCACGGCTAGGTAGCTCAGCTGGTCAGAGCGCGGCACTCATAATGCTGAGGTCGGCGGTTCGAGCCCGCCTCTAGCCACCAGAAGAAAAAGAAGGCCGCGCCCCCTGGGCGCGGCTTTTTTCTTGCACGCCGTCAGGAGTCAGGCGGCCGGAAGGGTGTGGGCCTCGGTCACGTCCTCGACACGGGGCGGATTATCCAGGACCGCCCGAGCCAGCTCGATCACGTTATGCACCCGCAACTTGGCCATGAGGTTGGCCCGGTGCAGCTCGACGGTCTTCGGACTGATATTGAGCTCGCCGGCAATGACCTTGTTGAGCTTGCCCTGCATGATGCCGTCGAGAACCTGGGACTCGCGGCGGGTGAGTCCGACGTCGGGTCGCAATGAGGCCAGGGAGTTTGACGCCGGCTCGTCAATGGCCGGCTCGTCCTCGGGAAGGGGCATCAGGAATAYGGCCTCGAAGGCGCCGGACTGTGCGTCGATGGCCTGCCGTGTCATGCGGAACCGCCGGGCAGGAGCGTGCCGGTCACGAAAGATCACTTCGCCAGCGTCACCACTCGGTTCCAGGTGGCTGTCGATCCATGCCGGCCCGGCGCGTCCACGGCCGATGCCGAACTCGCTTAAGAAGGCCCCGTTGACCATGACCACGCGCCCGCCGTCGCGCTGCCAGACCGCGCAGGGCCAGGGCAGGGCGGCGAGCACTTCCTCGGCCAGCCCGCAAAGAAGCGTGCTGCCCGGCGAACCACGTCCAAGGCTCATGAAGCCTCCCGGTTGCTGTGGTTGGCGAAGCCCCCCGGCTCCGCGTTCGTCGTTACCTAATCCATGGTTATCCCATGAAAGCGGCAGGATCATGCCCGTCATAAGTAAAACTGCGAACCCGGTCGTGAAGGGCCCATTGACGGAAATCGTTTACGTAACTGTCCGTTACAATAGGCGGTCACTCCTTTGATCCGGCTCCCATGCGCATCTTCAAGACATTCAACATCGAGGCRGCCCATCGTCTGCCGAATGTGCCCGAAGGGCACAAATGCTCGCGACTTCATGGGCATTCGTTCCGCGTAGAGCTGCACGTGGACGGTCCGATCGACCCGGTTTTCGGCTGGGTCATGGATTTCGGCGACCTGAAGGCACACTTCCAGCCGCTTTACGATCGCCTCGACCATCACTACCTCAACGATATCGAAGGCCTCGATAACCCCACCAGTGAGAACCTCGCCCGTTGGATATTCGAGCGCCTTCGCGTCGATGTACCCGGGCTGGCCCGGGTCGTGGTCCATGAAACCTGTACGTCGGGCGCTGAGTTTTCCGCCGACATGGCGTAAACGCGGGAACAGTACGAGAGGCAAAAGCTGCCTACGCAGGAATTCGCGGTTGCCGCGCTGCAGCAGACGGGTCTACACTCCGGCACCTCCCCGTTCCCCAGCGGTCATATCGATGTCTCACGCAAGCGGTTATGCCGATTTCGCCCGTTTCGTCGAACAGGCTACTGCCGCGCAGGCGCTTGCCTGGCGTGGGATGGAGCGGGTCGCCGATCTCCATCTCCAAGCCCTGGAAGGCCACGCTCGCGCAGCTACCGGCCTGATGGCCGACGCGATGTCCGCGACCGATGCGAGCGCGATGCGCGCGTGGATGGCGCGCRGTGGGGATCTGCAGCGTGAAGGTGTACAGCGCGCCGCGTCCGCCGCCGGCGACATATTCGATGTAGCCGTGGAGACGGCTACGTCCCTCGGCGCACTGGCAGGTCAGCCCGCCCGGGCCTGACCTACCGCGGCTCCCTCGCCAACGACGCGACGGATGTCGCGCCGGCGGGTGGTTATGGCCTTTCTTCGCTTGTCCCGCTGTTTACGGCACTGGTATACTTTTCCAGATTAAACCGTGGCCCGTTGAACCATCTGGTGCCGCCTTCGAGCGAAACCACGGGAGCCTCGCGTTGCTCAACAGTCTTGCAGCCGGTCGTCATCTCGCCATGCGCGTCGTTTTCGCGCAGCTGGTGGTGGCCGTCATTGCCGGGCTCGCATTTCTCCTGCAGGGGCGTCCGGCCGGTCTGGCTGCCTTTGCCGGTGCCCTGATCGTCGCTATCGCCACCGCGCTGCTCGCTGCGCGGGCGTTCAGTGCGCTGGGAGGTGCGGGAGCAACGTTCGTTCGCTTTCTCGTGGGCATGATCCTTCGCTGGATCGTCCTCATCGGCGGACTGGCGCTCATTCTGGTTCAGTGGAAGCTGCCACCCTTGCCCGCGATAGCGGGACTGGTAGCGGCCTTCGCGGTCAATGTATTTGCATTCAGATTCAAGGGTTGAGGCATGGCGAGCGAACCGCAAGGCGGTCTGACCGAATACATCCAGCACCACCTGGGCCACATGACGGTGAATTTCAGCACCGACCATGGCGCGTTCTGGAACCTGCGCATCGACTCCCTCGTGGTGTCGTTCGTGCTGGGCGCTATCTTCTGCCTGTGGTTCTGGCTGTACGCCCGCAAGGCGACCTCCGGCGTGCCGTCGAAGGGCCAGGCGCTGGTCGAGCTGGCGATCGAATTCGTCGACACCCAGGTGAAGGACACCTTCCACGGTGACCGTCGCACGGTGACGCCGTTGGCACTGTCCATCTTCATGTGGGTGTTCTTCATGAACGCGATGGACCTGCTCCCGGTGGATCTCGCCGGCTGGCTGGTGCACACGTTCGCCGGTGCGGAAGTCGCGGAGCACACGCATTTCCGTGCCGTGCCTACGGCCGACATCAACACCACCGTGGGCCTGTCGCTCGCCGTGATCCTCATCGTGATCGGCCATGGCATCAAGGCCAAGGGCGGCTTCGGTTACGGCAAGGAAATGCTGACCGCGCCGTTCCATGCCGAAAGCCTGTGGGCCAAGGCCATCCTGCTGATTCCCAACCTGCTTCTCAACGTCGTCGAAACACTGTCGAAACCCGTGTCGCTCGCGATGCGACTGTTCGGCAACATGTACGGTGGCGAATTGGTGTTCATGCTGATCGCCGGCCTGATGGTGAGCTGGATCGGCTTCGTGCCTGGCGTCGTGTTCAACACGGCGTGGGCGATCTTCCACATCCTGATCATCGCCCTCCAGGCGTTCATCTTCATGATGCTGACGATCGTCTACATCGCCACGGCGCGGGAACACCACTAACTCACCGCACCGACGTTAGACGTTCAATCCATTCTGTTTCGTTTCACACCAACCTTTAAAGATCCCAGGAGAACACCATGGAACTCGCCTCGCTCTTCGCCCACGTCCAGGGCATGACCGCTATCGCCATCGGCGTGATCATCGGCCTCGGCGCGCTCGGCGCCTGTCTCGGTATCGCCATCATGGGCTCGAAGTTCCTCGAGTCGGCCGCCCGTCAGCCTGAGCTGGTTCCGCTGCTCCAGGGTCGTATGTTCCTGCTCGCCGGCCTGATCGACGCGGCGTTCATCATCGGCCTGGCCATCGCCCTGCTGCTCGCTTTCTCGAACCCGCTGATCAACGTCCTGCGCACCGCTTCCGGCGGCTAAGCAAGCGTTTGTCTTCGTCGCCGTGGCCGCAATGCCACGGCGACCGTCAGTACCCCAGCGTTCGGAGTCTTTGGAGAGATCATGGAAATTAACATGACCTTCCTGGGCCAGATGATCTCTTTTGCGATCCTGGTCTGGTTCACCACCAAGTTCATCTGGCCCCAGCTCAACGGTGCCATCGAAGAACGCCAGAAGAAGGTGGCCGAAGGGCTCGCCGCGGCCGAGCGTGCTCGTGCCGAGCTGAAGGATGCCGACGCCAAGGTCGCTGTCGAGATCAAGCAGGCTCGCCTCCAGGCGACCGAGATCATCGACAAGGCCCAGCAGCAGGCCAACCAGCTTCTCGAGAAGGCCCGCGCCGAAGCCACCGGTGAGATCAACCGTCTGAAGGCCCAGGCCCAGGACGAGATCGCCTCGATGGCCCAGCGTGCCCGTGAACAGCTTCGCGAACAGGTCGGCGCCCTCGCCGTGCGTGGCGCGGAGAAGATCGTGCAGCGTGAAATCGATCCGGCGGCCCACAGGGCGCTGCTCGACCAACTCGCCGCCGAGATCTGATCATGGCCCAGGCGCTCACCCTCGCTCGTCCCTACGCACGCGCCGCTTTCGAAGTGGCGCATGCGTCGGGTTCGCTCGCCGGCTGGTCCCATGCGCTGAGCTTCGCGGCCATCGTCGCGGAGGACCCGCGCGTTGCCGGCCTGACCAACGACCCGCGCGTGTTGCCGGCGCAACTGGTTGCACTGCACCTTCCGCAGGACATGGCCACCGATACGCCCTTCGCGAACTTTCTCGCCGAGCTGGCGGAAAACGGCCGTCTCGTGCTGTTGCCGGAAATCGCGGCGCTCTACGACGACTACAAGCGAGAGTCGGAGCAGACCCTGAAGGTCAAGGTCACGAGCGCACTGGATCTCGATACGGCGCAGGCGGACCTGCTGCGCGCCTCGCTGAAGCGTCGCTTCAAGCTCGAGATCGAACTGGATACGCACGTCGATCCGGCGCTGCTTGGTGGTGTCGTCATCGACACCGGCGAGCAGGTCATCGACGGTTCCGCGCGCGGCCGCCTGCAGCGGCTGGCCAGCGCGCTGACGCACTGATACGAATTAAGGGAAGGCAACCATGTCCAGCACCACACTGAATCCCTCCGAGATCAGCGAGCTGATCAAGACCCGCATCGAGCAGTTCAAGCTCGGCGCCGAGGCACGCAACGAAGGCACGATCATCAGCGTGTCCGACGGCATCGTGCGCATCCACGGCCTGGCCGACGTGATGCAGGGCGAAATGATCGAACTGCCGAACAACACGTTCGCCCTCGCGCTGAACCTCGAGCGCGACTCGGTCGGCGCCGTGGTGCTCGGTGAGTACCAGCACCTGCGCGAAGGCGATGCCGCCAAGACCACCGGCCGCATCCTCGAAGTGCCGGTCGGCCCGGGTCTGCTCGGCCGCGTTGTCGACGCGCTGGGCAACCCGATCGACGGCAAGGGTCCGATCGACGCCGTGGGCACCAGCCCGGTCGAAAAGGTCGCGCCGGGCGTCATCTGGCGCCAGTCGGTCGACCAGCCCATGCAGACGGGCTACAAGTCCATCGACTCGATGATCCCGATCGGCCGAGGCCAGCGCGAGCTGATCATCGGCGACCGCCAGACGGGCAAGACCGCCGTCGCGATCGACGCGATCATCAACCAGAAGCACTCGGGCATTAAGTGCATCTACGTGGCCATCGGCCAGAAGCGCAGCTCGATCGCCAACGTCGTGCGCAAGCTCGAAGAGAACGGCGCGCTGGCCAACACCATCGTTGTCGTCGCTTCGGCGTCCGAAGCGGCTGCCCTGCAGTACGTCGCGCCGTATTCCGGCTGCGCCATGGGTGAGTACTTCCGTGACATCGGCGAAGATGCGCTGATCGTGTACGACGACCTCTCCAAGCAGGCCGTCGCTTACCGCCAGATCTCGCTGCTGCTCAAGCGTCCGCCGGGTCGCGAAGCCTATCCGGGCGACGTCTTCTATCTCCACTCGCGTCTGCTCGAGCGCGCTTCGCGCGTCAGCGCCGAATACGTCGAGAAGATGACCGACGGCAAAGTGAAGGGCAAGACGGGTTCGCTCACCGCCCTGCCGATCATCGAGACTCAGGCCGGCGACGTTTCCGCGTTCGTTCCGACCAACGTCATCTCGATCACCGACGGCCAGATCTTCCTCGAGACCGATCTGTTCAACGCCGGTATCCGTCCGCCCGTGAACGCCGGTATCTCGGTGTCGCGCGTCGGTGGTGCCGCACAGACCAAGATCATCAAGAAACTCTCCGGTGGCGTGAAGCTCGCCCTCGCGCAGTACCGCGAGCTGGCTGCCTTCGCGCAGTTCGCTTCGGACCTGGATGCCGCCACGCGCGCGCAGCTGGACCGCGGCCAGCGCGTCACGGAACTGATGAAGCAGCCGCAGTACTCGCCGCTGTCGATCGCCGAGCTCGGTGTGTCCGTGTTCGCCGCCGAGAAGGGTTACCTCGACGACCTGCCGATCAACAAGGTGCTGCCGTTCGAGAAGGGCCTGCATGCCTTCTTCCGCCAGAACCACGCCGAGCTGATGACCAAGATCGACGAAACCGGTGACTGGGACAAGGACATCGAGGCGACCTTCAAGTCGGCCACGGACGAGTTCAAGAAGACCGGTAGCTGGTAATAGCGAGACACGCGCGGCGGGCGACATCGCCCGCCGCGTGGAACACCTGGCGTCACCCTTTACAGACGAGTAAGCCATGGCAAGCGGCCGCGAAATCAAAACCAAGATCAAGAGCACGCAGAACATGCGCAAGGTGACGCGTGCGCTCGAAATGGTCTCGGCGTCGAAGATCCGCAAGGCGCAGGACCTGATGAAGGCCTCGCGTCCCTATGCGCGCCTGATGCGCAAGGTGATCGCGCACGTCGCCCAGGCCAGCACGGACTTCGTGCACCCGTTCCTCACCGAGCGCGAGAACGTCGCGCGCGTCGGCTTCATCGTGGTGTCGACGGACCGCGGCCTCGCCGGCGGCCTCAACTCCAACCTGTTCCGTCGCACGCTCACCTCCATTCGTGAGTGGCAGGGCAAGGGCGCCGAGATCGACGTGGTTGCCGTCGGCCAGAAGGCCGTCAGTTTCTTCCGCCGCATCAAGGGCGTGAACCTGATCGGCACGGCGACGCACCTGGGTGAGAAGCCGAAGCTCGAAGACCTCATCGGCGTGATCAAGGTCGTCCTCGACGCGTACTCCGATAACAAGCTCGACCGCGTGTTCCTGGTCTACAACGACTTCGTGAACACCATCGTGCAGAAGCCGACCATCGAGGCGCTGTTGCCGGTGTCGCTGGTCGCGCAGGAACTCGAGAACGCCGAAGGCAAGGCATCCGAAGGCGTGAAGGTCGAACAGACCCACGACTGGGATTACATCTACGAACCCGACGCGCGCACGGTGCTCGAGCACCTGATGACGCGCTACATCGAGTCCGTGGTGTACCAGGCCGCGCTGGAGAACCTCGCCAGCGAGCACGCTGCACGCATGGTCGCCATGAAGGCCGCCTCGGACAACGCCAACAAGGTCATCGGCGAACTGACGCTGGTCTACAACAAGGCACGTCAGGCGGCGATTACCCAGGAAATCTCGGAAATCGTCGGCGGCGCCGCCRCGGTCTGACCGAAACCCCAAAGCGATGGCGACGCAGCATGCGGCGCCGAAACAGAACCTTACGAAGATTCATCCGGAGCATTCCATGAGCCAGGGCAAAGTTGTTCAGATCATCGGCGCGGTCGTCGACGTCGAATTCGCGCGCGACCAGGTGCCGGAGATTTACGACGCACTGAAGGTCGACGGCACCGAGATCACCCTCGAAGTGCAGCAGCAGCTCGGTGACGGTATCGTGCGCACCATCGCGCTCGGTTCCACCGACGGCCTGCGCCGCAACCTGATCGCCCGCAACACCGGCGAAGGCATCAAGGTGCCGGTCGGCAAGGCCACCCTCGGCCGCATCATGGACGTGCTCGGTCGCCCGATCGACGAAGCCGGCCCGATCGGCGAGACCGAACAGTGGGTCATCCACCGCGAGGCCCCGGCTTACGACGAGCAGGCTGCCGGCAACGAACTGCTGGAAACCGGCATCAAGGTCATCGACCTGATGTGCCCGTTCGCCAAGGGCGGCAAGGTCGGCCTGTTCGGCGGCGCCGGCGTCGGCAAGACSGTCAACATGATGGAGCTCATCAACAACATCGCCAAGGCGCACGCGGGTCTGTCCGTGTTTGCCGGCGTGGGTGAGCGCACGCGTGAAGGTAACGACTTCTATCACGAGATGAAGGACTCCAACGTCCTCGATAAAGTCGCGATGGTCTACGGCCAGATGAACGAGCCGCCGGGTAACCGCCTGCGCGTCGCGCTGACCGGCCTGACCATGGCCGAGTACTTCCGCGACGAGAAGGACGAGACCGGCAAGGGCAAGGACGTCCTGCTCTTCGTCGACAACATCTACCGCTACACGCTGGCCGGTACCGAAGTGTCGGCACTGCTCGGCCGTATGCCGTCGGCCGTGGGTTACCAGCCGACGCTGGCCGAGGAAATGGGCGTCCTTCAGGAGCGCATCACCTCGACCAAGACCGGCTCGATCACCTCGATCCAGGCCGTCTACGTGCCCGCGGATGACCTTACCGATCCGTCCCCGGCGACCACGTTCGCGCATCTCGATGCAACGGTCACGCTGAGCCGCGATATCGCCTCGCTGGGTATCTACCCGGCCGTCGATCCGCTGGCATCCAGCAGCCGCCAGCTCGACGCCGCCGTGATCGGCCAGGAGCACTACGACATCGCCCGTCGCGTGCAGGGCACCCTGCAGCGCTACAAGGAACTGAAGGACATCATCGCCATCCTCGGCATGGACGAGCTGTCCCCGGAAGACAAGGCTTCGGTGTCGCGCGCCCGCAAGATCGAGCGCTTCTTCTCGCAGCCGTTCCACGTGGCCGAAGTCTTCACCGGCTCGCCGGGCAAGTACGTCGCCCTGAAGGACACGATCCGCGGCTTCAAGATGATCCTCGACGGCGAGCTCGACTATCTGCCCGAGCAGGCCTTCTACATGGTCGGCGGCATCGACGAAGCCATCAAGAAGGGCGAGGAAATGGGTGCGAAGAAGGCTGCGTAAGCGCCTTCTTTCCCCACTCCTTACCTAGGAAGACAAACCCATGACCCACACCATTCGCGTCGACATTGTCAGCGCCGAAGCCGAGATCTACTCCGGCGAAGCCACGCTCGTGGTCGCCACCGGTGAGCTCGGCGAGCTGGGTATCGCGCCGCGTCACGCGCCGCTGATCACCCGCCTCAAGCCGGGCCACGTGGACGTGGTTGCTGCCGGCGGTGAGCGCCAGCAGTTCTACGTCTCCGGCGGCATCCTCGAGGTGCAGCCGCAGGTCGTGACGATCCTCGCCGTTACGGCCGTTCGCGCGGCCGATCTCGACGAAGCCGCCGCCCTGAAGGCGAAGGGCGAGGCCGAAGCCGCCCTGGCCAACCGTGGCGAGACGCTGGACGTCGCCGAGGCCCAGGCCAAGCTGGCCGAGGCCCTGGCCCAGCTGCAGGCCCTCGAGCGCATGCGCAAGACCCTCAAGCACTAACAGCGAGCCCCCTGCGGGGACAGATCCCCAGTGGGGACAGCCTCCCTGTGGGAGCCGCTTCAGCGGCGATGCTCTTCAAAGGAAACCGGCGCCTCACAGCGCCGGTTTTTTTTGTTCATCGCGGAATGCCCGGAGTTAGGTGCAGAGCCGCGAGGGGCGAGGTGCCAAAGAATGCTCCGTCTCGAAGCCGTCGGCCTTCATGTGCCTGTGATCCTGAACAAGCCACACTACCCCGGTCGTCCCCCGGTACCCGACCACCATGCGCACCCGCTATCGCCGCAGCCTCTGGATCATCGGCGCCATCGCCGTCGTGCTGATCGCCGCGCGGATCGCCCTTCCGTATGTGGTGCTCAACTACCTCAACGGCCGCCTGGCCAAGATGGGCAACTACGCAGGCCACATCGAGGACATCGACATCCACCTGTGGCGCGGTGCCTATACGATCAACCGGATGACCGTGACCAAGACGGACGGCAAGCTGCCCGTGCCGCTGTTCGACACGGCACGCGCGGAGATCTCGCTGAGCAACACGTCGCTGGTCAAAGGGCGGCTTCGCGGCAAGATCGACTTCTTCGATCCGGTGGTGAACTTCGTCGACGGCAAGGGCGAGGGCGATACGCAGACCGGTAAGGGCGTCGACTGGCGCACACCCTTGAAAGCGCTGGTTCCGACGCGCCTCGAGGAGGTGAACGTCTTCAATGGCACCGTGACCTTCCACAACTTCATTTCGAGCCCCAAGGTCGACCTGAAGATGACTGACGTCAACGGCACCGCCACCAACCTGACCAACGTGCAGCGTGAAGGTGGGTCGCGCGTGGCCCACATGCATGCAACCGCCAAGGTATTGGGCGACGCACCGCTGGAGACGACCGCGGAGTTCGACCCGCTCGAACGCCTGGGCGATTTCCACTACGAACTGAGCATCCGCAACATCAAGCTGGTCAAGGCAAACGATCTCGCGCGTGCCTATTCCGGCCTCGACTTCGCCGGCGGTGAAGGCGACTTCGTCATGGAGCTGCAAGCGAAGGATCGCAAGCTCAATGGGTACGCAAAGCCGCTGTTCCATGGGCTGCAGATCTTCAGCTGGAAACAGGACGTGGAGCAGGATCACAAGGGCCCGGTCAAGCTGGCGTACGAGGCCCTGGCCGAAGGTGTCACCAAGGTCTTCAAGAACCAGTCGAAGGACCAGTTCGCGACGCGCGTGACCATTTCCGGCACCATCGGCGACAAGAACATGTCCGCCTCGGATGCGATCATCGGCATCCTGCGCAATGCGTTCGTCGAGGCTTATAAGCCCAACCTCGAACACCTTACCCATCGGCCAGACGACAAGTAGCCGACTTGGCAGGGGCGATGAAACGCGCGACAGTGCGGCCCTCTCCTTAACRCCAGGCAAGAGCCCCCCATGACCGCCACGCCCCTTCATGTCCTGATTCTCGCCGCGGGTGAAGGCAAGCGGATGAAGTCCGCGTCCGCCAAGGTGCTCATGCCGCTGGCCGGGCGGCCACTGCTTTCCCACGTGATCGAAGCGGCGCGTTCGCTCGACCCCGTCGGCGTGCATGTCGTCTACGGACATAACGGTGAGCAGGTGCGCGCGGCCTACGCCGCCGACGGCGCGCTGGGGTGGATCGAGCAGCGCGAGCGTCTCGGTACCGGTCACGCCGTGCGCACGGCTCTCGAGGCCTTGCAAGCCGCCGGAAACCTGGAGGGGCGCGTGCTCATCCTCTACGGCGATGTCCCGCTGATCCGCGGCGAAACGCTTGCCGCGCTTGCGCAGGCTGGCGAGGGCCTCGCGATGCTCGCCACGCGGCTGGCCGAGCCCCGGGGCTACGGGCGGGTGGTCCTCGATGCGACGGGAAACGTGCGTCACATCGTCGAGGAAAAGGATGCGAGCGCGGCGCAGCGCGCCATCGACCTGGTCAATACCGGCATTGTGGCCGGCGACGCGGCGCGCCTGCTGGCGTGGACGCAGCGACTCGGCAACAGCAATGCGCAAGGCGAGTACTACCTTACCGATGTCTTCGAGATGGCTTCGGCCGAAGGCACGCCCGCCATATGCGTGGACTGCGACCCGGTTGAAGCGTCGGGTGCCAACGATCCGTGGCAACTGGCCGGTCTGGAAGCGTCGTATCGCGAACGCATGGCGCGTGAACTCGCGCTCGCGGGAGTGCGCCTCGCCGATCCGACACGGCTCGATGTGCGCGGCAAGGTCACCACGGGACGTGACATCGAGATCGACGTCAACGTCATCTTCGAAGGCGAGGTTTCACTGGGCGACGAGGTGCGTATCGGGCCCTTCACGCGCGTTCGTAACGCGACGCTGGCGGCGGGCACGGTGGTGCTCGCACACTGCGACCTCGATGGCGTGGTGACGCATGGTCCTTGCACCATCGGACCTTTCGCGCGCCTGCGCCCGGGAACCGATCTCGCCGCCGGCGTGCACATCGGAAATTTCGTCGAGACGAAGAACGCGGTGATCGCCGAAGGCTCGAAGGCCAACCACCTGAGCTACCTCGGCGACACGGTCATCGGTAGCAAAGTCAACATCGGCGCGGGCACCATCACCTGCAATTACGACGGCGTCAACAAGAGCCGCACCACCATCGGCGATCGTGTCTTCGTCGGCTCGAACAGCTCCCTGGTTGCGCCTGTGACCCTGCATGACGGCGCCACGATCGGCGCGGGTTCGGTGATCACCAAGGATGCCCCGCCGGAGGCGCTGACCATATCGCGTGCTCGCCAGACCGTCATCGACGGCTGGCTGCGTCCGACGAAGAAGTCCTGATACCACGGCCTGATCCGGAAAGCCGATCAGGCCCGGTAGCGCCAGCCGTCGATTTCAACGAGCAACTCGGAGCGGCAGATATCGCCATGGACCAGCAGCAGCGGCGCGTCCGGAAGGTGCCGCGCGGCGAAGGCGCGAACCACAGGTTCGTCCTGGGGATGTCGCACATAGACCTTCAGCGGGGCCAGCCGATCGAAACCGGCGGGAAGCCCGCTGGTCACCAGCAACATATCGAGGTTCCGCAACGTCTCGCCCAGCTGAGCCGCCATGTCGCCCGCGTGCGCCGACGCGTGGCCGACGACCGCCGCCGTCCCCGAGATTGCCAGTACGTCGTCGGCCGGCAGTAACGTGGCGCGTGCGAAGCTCGGCGGCGTACGACCGTACTGACGGGGGTAACGCCAGGCGCTGACCTGACGTGGATTCTCCACACGCGTGCCGGGTCGGTCCGTGGCGAGCAGGTAAACCTGCAACAGACCCGGATCCCCGCGGTGCCCGATCGCGGTGGCGGCCGGAAAGCCCTGGGCGAAGACGTCACCCATGCCGCGAATCCGGCCTGTGCAGAAACGCTTGTAGCGCTCGTCGTCACCCGATCCTTCGTTGATGGCGTCGAGGTAATTCCAGATGCGTTGCACATGGCGCTCATCGCTGGCCGCGACGAACCGCGACAGCAGCCCGTAGGCGTGGTCCGCCGCCGCCTCGGTGCCACCGTGATCGCTCTCCCGGCACTCCACCGCGACGAACAACCAGCCTCCGCCCCGCGACCAGCGCAGGTCGCCATCGCGGCCGCAGGTCACCTCCGCATCGACTTCCCAGACCTCCTCCAGGCCGGAGCCCAGCGGTTCAAGGGCAACGCGCAGCCAGCGTGGATCGTCATGGTCGGCAGCTTGACGGCCGAAGCCGAAGGCGGCAAGCGTGCCGCGGGATAACGCGCCGGGAAGAGTCCGGTAGGTCACCGTGGGCGCGGGAGGGGCGGTGAGCGGCGAGCGCTCGCGCATTTCACTGCCTGGGGGCATCGGGTATTCCGGTAGTCGTCGGGGCCATCATATCGTTCCGTTGTCAGCGCGGCGTGTGGACCCGGTCGCTTCACGACGCTGAACGGCTGCGCACGGTCGGCAAACGGCTCTGTGGTAATCTGCCCGGTCGCTGCCATCCGGGGGGGAGGCAGGTATATCCGGGACCTGGAAAGACCACATGGCAACGCAAACCGCAGCACAGAAAGAACTGGCAGAACTGATCGTCACGAGCCTCAACCTCGAGGCCGTGAAACCGGGTGACATCGATCCCGAGGCGCCCCTGTTCGGCGGCGACCTCGGGCTGGACTCGATCGATGCGCTGGAAATCGCGCTGGCCGTGTCCAAGCGTTACGGCTTCCAGCTGAAGTCCGACAATCCGGACAATCGCACCATCTTCACGAACCTTCGGTTGCTCTCGGAGCATATCGAACAGCATCGCGCTACGGCCTGACGGTCGTTCAGGTCGCACTCGCCCCCGACGTGTTCTGCTGCGCGCAGACACAGGGGCGGCGACCGACGCGCCGCCGTTCCCGACCAGGCCCGGAGCCAGCTGTTGACCGACACCGCCGACATCGCGTCCTACGTTCGCCCGCTGCGCTTCGACGCGGCACACCCGAGCTTTGCCGGTCACTTTCCGGGGCGGCCCATCGTCGCCGGCGTGCTCCTGATCGAGCAGGCCGCTGAGGCACTGCGTGACTGGCGCATGGCTGGCGTGCGCCAGGTGATCGACGCGAAGTTCCTGGCGCCCCTGCTGCCGGATGAAGACGCCGAGCTGGAACTGATCGCCCTGGCCGATTCACGCTATCGCTTCACGATTCGTCGCGGCGCCGACCTCTTGCTGCGCGGCACCCTGGAAGCGACCGCATGAGCCATTGGAAGCAGCGCGAAGGCGGTGGGTTGTTCGCCATCTGGGTGATTCGCACCATTGCGCTGCGCCTCGGCCGCCCCGTCGCGCGCCTGCTGCTGTATCCCATCACGTTCTATTTCTTCCTGCGTCGTGCCGACGAGCGGGATGCTTCGCGCCGCTACCTCGCGCGGGTACTCAATCGCCCCGTGACCTCATGGGATGTTTTCCACCACATCCACATGTTCGCGGCGACCCTGCTCGATCGCCTGTTTTTCCTCGCCCACGGCGAGCGCGACTTCGTTGTCGATGTCGAGGGCCTGGCCATCCTCGATAACTATCTCGACGCGCGGCAGGGCGTGCTGCTGATCGGCTCGCACCAGGGAAGTTTTGAGGCGCTGCGCGCGCTCGGTGGTCGTCGTCCCGACGTTCCCCTGCGTGTGGTGCTCGACAAACAGAAGACCCCTGCACTCACGGCCATACTCGAAGCCCTGGCGCCAGACGTTGGCGCAGCAGTCATCGACGCCGCGCTCGGCGGCACGTCGGTTGCCCTGGCAATGGCGGAAAGCACGCAGCAGGGCGGCATGGTCGCCTTGCTGGCCGATCGGGGCCATCAGAACGAGACCACGCGAATGCTGCCGTTCCTGGGTACGCCCGCGCCGTTTCCCGCCGGCCCGTGGCTGCTGGCATCGGCGCTGAAGATCCCCGTGGTGCTGTGCATGGGCATCTATCTGGGCGGTAACCGTTACAAGCTCATTTTCGAAGCGTTCTCCGACGGCATCGATATTCCGCGTGCGAACCGGAAGCTGGAGCTGGATGCCGTTATCGGTCGTTTTGCGGCGCGTCTCGAGCACTACGCTCGCGTCTATCCCTTCAACTGGTTCAATTTCTACGACTTCTGGCAAGAAACCACCCCTGCCGACGAGCCGGCTGGCGTTGGGGCCGTTCATGCGTCCGGCCAGCCAGATGCCTGATCCGAACGCTGCGTAGATCCTCTATCTTCATGGCCACCATGCTCGCCAAGACTGACTTCATCGACCTCATTCCCCATGCCGGCGATATGTGCCTGCTCGACGGCGTTCTCTCGTGGGACGACACGTCGATTCATGCGACGAGCGTCAGTCACGTGCTCGACACTCATCCCTTGCGGAGTGAGCACGGACTGCACGCTGTCCACCTCGCCGAGTATGGCGCCCAGGCCATGGCGGTGCATGGTGCCTTGCGCGGACGCGAGCGTGGCGAGACGGCCCCTCGGCCCGGCATGCTGGTGAGTCTGCGCGGGGTGAAACTCTCCGCACAGCGGATCGATAATCGGGAAGGCGTACTCGACGTTTACGCCGAGTGCCTGATCGCTGACGAGAACGGTGCGCAGTATCTGTTTCGCGTCTTGCACAGCGGCGAGGAGCTCGCCTCGGGACGCGCTGCGGTCATCCATCCGTCTCGCTGACAGCATTCCGGTAGCGGATCTGCGCCTACAACCAAAGATATATTGCCTCCAATAAAAGGGCGACGAATACTCATGCGCGTACACGGACGCAACGCTTTCATTTCAGGAGAAATGCAATGAGCAGAATGATTTCTGGTCTGGTCTTTTCCAGCATCGTCGCTGGCGCCTTGTTGAATGGCACCGCTATAGCCAGCAGTCATGTCGACGGTCTGCTTCCATCGACCTCAGCGTCAGTCGCGCAGGCATCCGATACGTCCGACGACGCGGGGCTTTCGGAATCCGCGCAGCCTGTATGCGACAAGTTCTACAACACCATCAATGACAAGAAGAAGAACGAGGCGCTGAAACATAAGGACGCGACCGTCGCTGCCATCGAGCAGATCGAGATCATCCTGAAGGATCGAGACGCGGCGGTGGTTGGGAAGACGATGTCAGTCGCCAGGCCGACGCTCGATGAAGCGGAAAGCAAGATCGACGCCGTAGTGCCTGAAGCCGACCGCAGTTGGTACGCCTTAATCCACAAGTATCGCTATGACTACGATCATAAGTACGCGCCTGTGTGTCCAACCGCCAGTCGTTGATGCTCCACGGGTCATGCGTCGCACAGAAATTGCCGGCCCGGAGGGTCTCGCGAAAGGGGACTGATGAGGAGCCTGACCGCCCCTCCAGGCCGACCAGAGCAGTCTGTGCCGGCGCCGTCTCAGAACCCGCGACTCAGGCAACTCTCGCGAACAGTTCCGTGCGCTCGCCTTCGACGTCGACCAGATCGCCCGCCGCCTCGAGCAATGAGGGATGATCGTCCACCGCACGTTCGACAATGCTCGCGGCGAGCAGGCGCATCATCCTGACGTTCTCGCGCAGTCGTTCCGCGAGTGTGTCGTCGTCCAACGCGTCGTGCAGCGTGCTGTTCATGTCGGCGAACCACGCGAGATCGCGCTGGTCGAGCATCACCCTGCGATTGCGTCCGTCCGACACGACGTGCCACGGCTGGAAGAATGCCTGCACCTTCGTGTTCAACTCGGTCGCGGCGATCAGTTCGTCGCTCATCCTGGCGATGAAAGCGCTGTCGCCAAGGCGCTTCTGGAAGACGATCTGGCAGAGCACGCCCCAGTAGTACGCGTAATCCCAGATCACCTTGATCGGCAGCACTTCCGCGTCGCCGAAGAGGTTGTACTGACCACGGTACATCTTCAACGTGCCTTCGTAGAAGGAGAAGAACAGCCGCTCGTAGAGACGCGCGTGCGGTGCCACGTTCTCGCCGCGACGGTCATGACCGATCAGCAACGTGATGTACGTGTTGGCGATGGCGATGAAGTCGCTGCCGGGCGAATAGAAGGGGTCGAGGAAGGCGCCGGCTTCGCCAGTGAGAGCCCAGCGATCCGACGAGAACATACGGGAGCAGCTGTAGGAGAAGTTGCGGAAAAAGGCGAAATCCAGCAGCTTCTCACGACGCTTGACCACTTGCCGGGCAACCAATGGCTGGTGTTCCTCGAGCCACTGCACGGCGAGGTCGAAGGTCTTCATCTTTTCGATCGGATGCATGGCTGCATCGGCGACGATGCCAACCGAATGCGCGCCGGAGGAAAGCGGAATCAACCACACCCAGTAGCCTGGCCCGCAGAGATGGTTCGTCGAACGCCAGCGCTCGGGCGGCCGGCAACGTTCCTTCCATTCCGCATCCTCACACCAGCCATCGATCTCCAGGCGGTCATCGATCCGGAACCAGACGGCGTTTGCATGGTGGCCGTTGTCCCGCGTGAAGTCGAACTTGCGCCGGATCAAGCCTGCGCGACCGGAAGCATCGAGCAGCCAGCGTGATTGCAGCACGGTTTCGCTGCCGTCCTGCGCGCGAGCACGAACGGTGTGGGGTGCCTCGCCCGCGCCTATGTCGAACCCACGTACGGTCACGCCGTCGCGGAAGTCGATGCCACGACGGCGTGCCTCGTCACCGAGATAGTTCTCGAGGATACCGCGGTCGATCTGGTAGCTAGGCGTCGGCAGGACGGCGCTGACGCCAAGCTCGGTCACATCGGCGAGATCGTCCTTGCCTTCGGAGAAGAAGAACCGGAATCCGAACTTGCGGATGTGCGAGCTTTCGAGGTGGTCGCGGAGGCCAAGTGTGTCGGCGAAGTAATGCGCCGCGATCTCCACGGTCGATTCGCCCACCTTGTGCGCGGCCTCGGGCAGGGGGCGCGCCTGGCGTTCGAGCACCACGATGTCCATGTCCGGGTATTCACCCTTCAACTGCATGGCGAGGGAGAGCCCGGCAAGGCCTCCTCCCAGGATGACGGCGTCGTGCGGCTTACGATCCATGTTTCACCTCGGTGTCAGTGTGCGGTGCGTGGCTCGGCCGATTCGGTGGCGCCGACGATCGTCGGCGCCGAACGTGAGCGTCGGTAGCTTGCAAGGAAATTGCCGTAGTGAAACACCCGGCCCACGGTGTACACCGTTATCCGGGTGACATCACGCACGGGGTTGAAATGGCTGACCCTGAAGTCGCCCTCGTAACGGGAAGCGATCGGCACCGAGACCACGCGCGTGCCACGTTCACGACAGGCGGTGATCAGCAAGGCGGCCTCGAAGACGAAATGCTCGGCGGGAATATCGACCAGGTCGAGGACAGCGCGCGGATACAGGCGCTGTCCGCTCTGTGTATCTGCGATGGGTTGCGCACAGGCGCAGGAGATCCCCCAATCGGCGACCGCGTTGGCGCGGCGACGACCGGGGGGCTGCTGGTGGCGGTCGAGTATGCGAGCCCCGATGACGATGCTTCCGGGATACTCCCGGCTCGCGGCGAGGATGGCGGGGATGTCGGACGCAAGGTGCTGGCCATCGCCGTCCATGGTGACCACGGCAGCGAATCCCTGGCGAAGCACTTCACGAAAACCGGTGCGCAAGGCTTCGCCCTTGCCACGGCGCGTCGCGTGACGCAGCAGGGTGACGGGCAGGGCGCTGACGATGTCGGGCGTCCGATCATCGGATCCGTCGTCAACGACAATGACGGGTAGTCCCAGCGCGAGCGCTTCGCCCACCACCCGCCCGATCGCGCCTTCTTCGTTGAGGCAGGGAATCAGAACACAGCAGCGTTCGGCGTTTGCGTTCACGCAGCGACCTCCACGTCGACATGGATATCGAGTTCACGCGCCGCGGCGACGCGTAGCGCCGTGGAGCGCGCCAACGCAAGTGCGTGTGCCAAAGGGATCGCCTGCGCCGAGGGATTGCTGGCGGCGACGCTGTCCAGCCAGGCGTCGCCCGTGGGCTGGCTGCCGCTGTTTCCTGGCGAAGGTGTGATGTCGAGGCGTACGGCTGTCGCATCGGCTCGCGGCGAAAGCACCAGGGCGATCGCAAAGGGCCCTGTGGTGGCCGTCATCTCACCGAGCGGTCCCACGCCGGCAATGTCGTAGCTGGCAAGCAGGACGTCGCGGTCGTCGGCCACGGCGAGCGTCGCCGCCTCGAGCAATCCGGCACCGAATGTCGTCTCGCCGCCGGACACGGCACTCGAGCTCGCGTGGCAGTGCGTGGCGATCGTCCAGTAGCCGGCTGGTGCGTTGTGCACCGAATTATGGAACTTCGTCGGCGACAGTTCGGTCGGCGTATCGGCGAGTGTCGCGCACATGTAATCGGTGATGGCCTGGTCACCGTGCGCGGAAGCGAAGACGCAGGGCAGAGCCGCCGCCTCGAGACCACTCATCCTGACCGCCTGACCGGCGACGGCGGCGGCCAGAAGCACGCTTTCCGGTGCGCGCCGGCGTTCGTTGGGCGGAAGGACATCCGCCATCGGTCGCCCTTCCGTGCCCGGCGCATCGCGACCGGCGACAATCTCGCAGAACGCGTGCCAGTCCACGGCGCCTGGCGCCCATAAGCCGACGCCCTTTACCCACACACTCAGCGCAGCGCTCATGCGGGCTCTCCCACGCGGGCGAACGCGAGGCAGGCATTGTTCCCTCCGAAGCCGAACGAGTTGCTCAGCGCGATGCGTACCTCGCGCTGCTCGGCTGTCCAGGCCATCTGCGGCCCGCACAGCGGATCCGGTGTCGTGGCGCCGAGGTTTGCCGGAATATGCCCGTCCCGCATGGCGAGCAGGGTGATCGCAGCCTCGAGCATGCCCGCCGCACCAAGCGTGTGACCGGTAAAGCCCTTCGTCGAACTCGCGCGTGTCGTAGCAGGAAAGCTGCGGGCGACAAGGGCGGCTTCGACATCGTCGTTCTTCTGGCTCGCCGTACCGTGCAGGTTGATGTAGTCGACATCGCCCGCTTCGATGCCTGCCCGGGCGAGCGCATCACGCAAGGCGATCTCCGCGCCGAGGCCTTCCGGATGCGGCGTGGACATGTGGTGCGCGTCGCTGGCTTCGCCGTAGCCGATCAGAAGCGGTCCCGTACTGCCATCGGTCACACGCTCGAGCAAGGCGAAGCCGGCCGCTTCGCCGATCGAGATGCCACCGCGGTTCGCGTCGAAAGGGCGGCAGGGTTCACCGGAAACCAGCTCCAGCGAATTGAAGCCGAACAGCACGCTGTCGCACAGCGTATCGGTGCCACCGACCACCGCTGCGTCGATCAGGCCGAGTCGGATCATGCGTTCGGCGTTGCCGAAGACTTTTGCGCTCGACGAACACGCGGTGGCCACCGTCAGGCAGGGCCCTTCGAGATCGAACGCGGCGGCGACGAAGCCCGCGAGCGAATGCGGGGTATGCAGGACAGGGCGATGCAGGTCCTCCGGCATGCGGCCATGATCGAGACGCCGGTAGCCTTCCTCGGTCGCGCCGATACTGGAGGTGGACGTGCCGAGCAGCACGGCCACCCGTGACGCGCCATAGCGCTCACGCGCGTCGCGTACCGCTTCCATGAAGCCGTCCTGGGTCAGCGCCACCCAGGCCAGCCGATTGTTGCGGCACTCCCATTGGGCAAGTTCCGCCGGCAGTGGCTCGTCCTCCAGGCCGGCCACGCGGCCGATCCAGCAGTCGAGCGGCGCCGAACTGAAGTCGTTGGGGGAAAGGCCGCCCCGTGAGGAGCGCAGGGCGTCGGCGTGGGCATCGAGCCCGCGGCCCAGGGCTGAGGTGGCGGTGTACGCGCGAATGGAAAGCGGAGGCATGGGATGGGGCATACGCGCGAGCCTATCCTTTTTGGCTGGTAGCGTCTCGTGAACGCCGGGTACCGGCTCGGCCGATTGCACCTCCGCGAGCGAATGGCACAGACTGCGGGTCTTCCCGCAACGCCATTCCCTATGTCCGGCTTGCTCAAACCCCTGCGCCGTGGCGTCTGGCGATACCTCAGCGATCGCGACATCCTGCTCGCCGCTCTCGTGACGACCCTCGTGTTCGTCGGCAGCCTTGGACTGGTGTACGTCGCGCACGCCGTCCGCGTGTGGCGACTCGCGCGGCATAGCCCGGCGCTTTCCCCGTCCCGGCGCACCTTGCTCGTCTTCGGTCGCCGCCTGGTCGACGATCGCCCCGAACACGACTTCATCAGCCGGCTCACCTGTGCTCGTGACAACGCGCGGTCCGGCCGTACCGACCGGGTCCTCCTCCTGGGTGGCATGAGTGGCGGCTGCCTCAGCGAGGCGGAGGCGGGGCGTCGCTGGCTCGTCGCGGAGGGGTGGCCGGCCGAGGTCCCGCTTTTGCTGGAACAGATGTCGATCGATTCGCTGGAGAACCTCCGCCACGCCCGCGAATTGCTCAGGCACGACGCCGGAGCCAGGCTTCCTGCGGTGGGTCTGGTCACCAGTCGCTACCACCTGGCGCGGTGCATGTATCTCGCCCGTCGCCTAGGCTTCGATGCCGCACCCATTGGCGCCGAAGCGCGTTTGCGACTCGATCGCCGCTATGTCCTGCGCATGCTGATGGAGGCCGGCTACCTGATGTGGATCGACACCGGCATGCGTTGGGCCGCGCTGATCGGCAACCGGCGCATGGCGGCTCGCATTTCCTGAACTGTCAGCGGCGCGCGGCGGCGTGCCACAGAGAGCGGTCCCGGGTGTCTTGCTAAGCTCTGCCCCATCGAACCCCGAAAGGATGCCCGCGCGCATGTCCGAACAAGCCAACCTTGCCGAGTCGTTCCTGCGTGGTCTGCAGGATCGTATCTGTGTCGCCGTCGAGGCCATCGACGGCACGGCGACGTTCGAGGAGGACGCCTGGACGCGGCCGGCCGGCGGCGGCGGGCGCACGCGCGTGCTGCGTGAGGGCGGTGTCTTCGAGCAGGCCGGGGTCAACTTCTCGCGCGTGTCGGGCTCGCCGTTGCCGCCCAGTGCGACGGCACATCGACCGGACCTGGTCGGTGGCAGTTTCGTCGCCACGGGCGTGTCGCTGGTGTTGCACCCACGCAACCCGTACATCCCGACCACGCACGCCAACGTGCGCTACTTCGAGGCATCGAAAGAAGGCGTTGAGCCGGTCTGGTGGTTCGGTGGTGGCTTCGATCTGACGCCTTACTACCCGTTCGACGACGACGTGCGCCACTGGCATACGGTAGCGAGGGATCTTTGCGAGCCCTATGGCGACGATGTCTACGATCGTTACAAGCGCTGGTGCGATGAGTATTTCTATCTCAAGCACCGCGGCGAGACGCGTGGCGTGGGTGGTCTCTTCTATGACGACCAGAATGAAGGCGGCTTCGACCGCTGCCTTAACTTCATGCGCGATGTCGGCGAAGGTTTCCTCGACGCCTACCTGCCCATCGTCGAGCGTCGCCGCGACACGCCCTATGGCGAGCGCGAGCGTGAGTTCCAGCTATACCGACGCGGCCGCTACGTCGAGTTCAACCTCGTCTACGATCGCGGCACGTTGTTCGGCTTGCAGTCGGGCGGCCGCACCGAGTCGATCCTGATGAGCCTGCCGCCGCGCGTCCGCTTCGAATATGGGTTCACGCCCGAAGCGGACAGCCCGGAGGCACGGCTCGCCGAGTACCTCAAGCCCCGCGACTGGGTCTGACCACCCCTCGGTGCTCGTGTACGAGCCGATTCATCGGCGATGGGGGTGCTTGCCCCACCCCTGGCCCGCTGCCGCGGGATCGCCGATGAATCGGCTCCTACAGGGCGCCTCGCTTACGGGGCGCTGCCGGAGAACTTCTTCGCCGTCGCGCCTTCGATCTTGCCGACCGTCGCCGAATCGCTGACGTGCAGCTCGACGTCGCGCTGGAAGGAGAGGGTGCCCTGCACCACGGCGTGCGGGCCGATCACGATTTTCGGGATGCGATCGTTGCTGCTGAAGAAGCTCATCGAGGGCTTCTTGACCAGCAGGCCACCTTCGACCTTCGAGCCTTCGCCGATGGTGACATCCGCGTTCGTGGTTTCGATGCCGCCGCCGACATGCGCGCCTTCGAGCGAGATCTCGCCGTTGACGTTGGACAGGTGGCCCTTTACGTCGGCGCCGCGCTCCAACAGGACGCGACCGTTCACTGTTTCCACTTCGTCGGAAACCCGCGCGTTTTCGTGGATGGTGACACCGCCATTGACCGTTTTGACGATGGTCGCCGTGGCGCTTTTGCCCAGCTCCACGGCGCCGTTCACTGTACTGGCCTTCTGCACCACGGCGTTGTCGCCGATACGGACCGAGCCATTGACGGTATGGACGTCGCCGGCGTGCTGGCCGGCCTCGACCTGGGCCGTGCCGTTGACCTTGCTGACGTCGTCGTCGGCCAGGGCGGCGCCGGATACGGAAAGGGCGATGAGAAGCGAGATCAGGGTACGACGCATGGTGTGCTGCTCCACGGGTGGACTAGGACTCCTAGGATGCACCTGCCGGCCGCAAGGTTTAGCGTGACTGATGACACGGTCGCCAAAGGCACCAAAGTTGACGGCCCCGGGATCAGGTTTCACCATGGGTTTTTTCCTCCCCATCGTTGGACGCCATGTACAAGCTCGTCATGATCCGCCACGGCCAGTCGGCCTGGAACCTCGAAAACCGCTTCAGCGGCTGGGCCGATGTCGACCTCAGCGAGCAGGGCGTGGCCGAGGCCCGCGAGGCCGGCCGCCTGCTCAAGGAAGCCGGTTTCACCTTCAACCTGGCCCACACCTCGTATCTCAAGCGTGCCGTGCGCACGCTTTGGCACGTACAGGACGAGATGAACCTGATGTGGATCCCGGTGGTGACCGACTGGCGTCTCAATGAACGCCACTACGGCGCGCTGACCGGCCTCAACAAGGCCGAGACGGCGGCGAAGTACGGCAACGAACAGGTTCACGTCTGGCGGCGCAGCTACGACACGCCGCCCCCGGCCCTCGAGGCGGGTGCCAAATCCTTTGCCGACGACGATCGCTACAAGGGCATCGACGTGCCCCTGACCGAATGCCTGGAGGACACCGTCGCCCGCGTGCTGCCCTACTGGCATGACGTGCTGGCGCCGGCCATCCGCGCCGGTAACAGCGTGCTCATGGCGGCTCACGGCAACTCGATGCGCGCCCTGGTGAAGTACTTCGACGGTATCTCGGACGACGACATCGCCGAGCTCAACATTCCCAACGGCATCCCGCTGGTGTACGAGTTCGACGCCGACCTCAACCCCGTCAAGCACTACTACCTGGGCGACCAGGCCGAGATCGAAGCCAAGATGGCCGCCGTCGCGAATCAGGGCAAAGCCAAATAAAATGGTCGGGGGTGACACCCGTCACCCCCAACACCTGTCAGTCAGCCCTCGATCGGCACGGCCCCGGACGCTAACGTAGCCTCACACCGTCCCACTACCGAGACCTACGCCATGCTGGCTCCGACCGTCGTTCCCTTCATCGTCGCCCCATTGATGGCCTTCGCCGTCTATCGCCGCGTTCGCGGCAGCTTCGGTCGTCAGCCGATTCGCACAAAGCGCATGAGCATCCGCGTCGCCATCTTCGCGGTTTTTGCTTGCCTCACGCTGACCTCCGGCCTGCAAGACATCCGCCTGGCCGAAGGCGCGCTGGGCGGCCTCGTCGTCGGTGCCGCTCTGGCGTTGGTCGGCCTGCGCCTCACCCGTTTCGAGTCGAATGCCGAGGGCGCCGACTTCTACATCCCCAATCCCTGGATCGGCGCCGCGCTGACGGCCCTGCTTCTCGGCCGCATGGCCTGGCGTTTCCTGGTGTTGGCGCCGATGTTCGGCGATGGAGCGGCCGCCGTGCCGCCCCATACCCCGGCACCGGGCAACAGCCCGCTGACCATGCTGGTGATCGGCCTGACCCTTGGCTATTACATGGCGTACTACGCGGGCGTGCTGTTCCACCACCGCCGCCACAAGCGGCTGGCCCAGGCGGCCTGAGCCCTAGGCCCCGGCCCCTGCAGGCGCCCTCGCTCAGAGGGCGTCGTTGTCCAGTTCGCCGGTGCGGATGCGCACCACCTGCTCCAGCGAGCTGACGAAAATCTTGCCATCGCCGATCTTGCCCGTCCGGGCGGCGGCCTGAATCGCCTCGACCACACGCTCGATCTGATCGTCGGCCACGGCCACCTCCAGCTTGATCTTCGGCAGGAAGTCGACCACGTATTCTGCCCCCCGATAGAGCTCGGTATGGCCCTTCTGCCGGCCAAAGCCCTTCACCTCGGTCACGGTAACGCCCTGCACGCCGACCTCGGCAAGGGCCTCGCGGACGTCGTCCAGCTTGAAAGGCTTGATGATGGCGACCACCAGCTTCATGTATCACTCCTAGGGCGCAGCCGCTCGCCGGCGCGCGGACGGCCATTGTGCCATTCGGGTCCCGGGGCGTCTTCATGGGGTGTTTGTAGGAAAAACCCTACACTACGTGTAGGCGTAGGCCTATAGCGCCTACAAACCAATCACCTAAACTTCATTCACGACATCGGGGTGCGCAAGATGGATGTGCAGGGTATCGATCAACTCGCACAGCGGTTGGCATCGTTGGTTCCGCCAGGGTTGGCGCAAGCGCGTGAGGATATGCACGCCAACTTCAAAGATATTCTGGCGCAGGGACTACGCCGCCTCGATCTCGTTACTCGAGAAGAATTCGATGTTCAGAGCCAGGTTCTAGCGCGGACGCGCGAACGGCTCGAAGTTTTGGAAAAGCGCCTCGCCGACCTGGAAGTCAGCGCTGCGGCTCCTGGCCAATAAGGACGGCCGACCGTCCCGGGACCGCCCCCGATCCGTCACCCTCACCCCGAGAGCGGTCGGGGGCGGTTATTTTCCCAGTCGACGCAAGGAGTGCGTATGCGAGCCCGATCCCTACAGGATCACGGTAGTTCGCCAGCGATCGGGATCCGTTACCCGTTACGATATCCCCCATCATGAGCCTCGCCGTCACTCTCTCGCGGGCGCAGGAAGGGGTCACCGCGCCGCAGGTCGTCGTCGAGGTGCATCTGTCCGGCGGACTGCCTTCTACCTCTATCGTCGGGCTACCCGACTCGTCTGTGCGCGAAGCGCGTGACCGTGTCCGCGTCGCCATCCAGAACACCGCCTTCGAATACCCCAACCGCCGCGTCACCGTGAATCTGGCGCCGGCCGAGTTGCCGAAAGATGGTGGTCGGTTCGACCTCGCCATCGCCCTTGGGATCCTCGCCGCCGGTTCGCAGGTTCCGCGCGAGCGTCTCGACGACTGCGAGTTCCTTGGCGAGCTGGCCCTGTCGGGCGAGTTACGCGCCGTCCCCGGCATCCTTCCCGCGTTGATTCGTGCGCGTCGCGCCGGCCGGCGCATCGTCGTTCCCCGCGCCAATGCGGCGGAAGCGGCCCTGGTCGGCGAAGCCGACGTTCTCCTTGCCGACAGCCTTGGCGAGGTGTGCGCCTGGCTCGGCGGCCACGCCATCCTCGGTGCGCCGGCCGCAGCGGTCGATTTCTACGACCTGCCCACCTGCGGGCCCGACATGCGCGACGTGCGCGGACAGTACCAGGCCCGTCGTGCCCTGGAGATCGCCGCGGCGGGCGGACATCACTTGCTGATGATCGGTCCACCCGGGACGGGCAAGACCATGCTCGCCGAGCGCCTGCCGGGCATCCTGCCACCGATGACCGAATCCGAGGCGCTGGAAAGCTGCGCCATCCGTTCGCTATCCCACGAAGCCATCGATCCGGATTGCTGGCGCCGCCGGCCCTTTCGCGCGCCGCACCACACCGCATCGGGCGTGGCGCTGGTCGGTGGTGGCTCATCGCCGCGTCCGGGCGAAATCTCCCTGGCGCATAACGGCGTCCTCTTCCTGGACGAGCTTCCCGAGTTCAATCGACACGTGCTCGAGGTGCTGCGCGAGCCGCTCGAGTCGGGGCAGATCGTGATCTCGCGCGCCGCGCGTCAGTCCACGTTCCCTGCGGAATTCCAGCTCGTCGCCGCGATGAATCCCTGCCCGTGTGGCTATGCAGGTGACCCGACCCACGACTGTCGATGTACACCCGACCAGGTGCAGCGTTACCGCGCTCGCATTTCCGGGCCGCTACTGGATCGCATCGATATCTGTGTCGAAGTGCCCCGTGTTCCGATTTCCGATCTCACCGCGCCACGCGGCCCGCATGACGACGACAGCGCCACCGTTCGCCGCCGTGTCATCAATGCGCGCGAAAAGGCACTCCTTCGCGCCGGACAGCCGAACTCCGATTTGAGCGTGGTCAACCTCGAACGTGACTGCGCGCTGCCCCCGGCCGAACGCGAGTGGCTGGAAGGTGCCGTCGAGAAACTTGGCGCGTCGGCACGTGCGTATCACCGGGTATTGCGCGTGGCGCGTACTATTGCCGACCTCGAAGGCGGGGCGGGTTGTGTCGAGCAGCATCACCTTGCCGAGGCGTTGCATTACCGGCGGTTCTGATCTCTACAGGGATCGTATGGCCGCCACCGGCGGAACCGCCGCTGCTCGCATGGCCGGCGCCAGCACGGCCAGCTGTCCGAGAACCCACAGCACCAGCGCGCCGACCGGCAGATACCAGAACGGCAGCCTCGGCAACTCGTAGAAGCTCATCAGGATCATGTTGATCGCATACGCCAGGATCATGCCCAGGGCGATGCCGAACGTGACGATGAGGAAGTTCTCGATCTGAAAGTAACGCAGGATGTCTCCACGCGTCGCACCGAGCGCGCGACGAACTCCGATCTGCCGGCGGCGTTGTGCGACCCAGAAACTCGCCAGTCCCACGATGCCCAGTGCGGTCGTGCCGAGCAGCGCGACGATGACGGCGATCAGCAACCCCGTCATGACGCGGTCGCTGAGGAAAAATGTCTCACGGAGTTCGTCGACGGTCCGGCTCTGTGCCAGGTCGAGAACCGCATCCGGGGCGATCTTGAGGACGGCGGTCCGTGCATCGCGCATGACGCGTGGCAGGTCCTCGGGGCTCGCTCGCAAGAGATATTTCCCGGCGAACTGCGGACCCGGCATGGCCGGCACGAGGATCGACCAGTCCGCATCCTTCTCTTCGCCGGCACCGGGTTGCGGAATCGTCAGATGATCGACGACACCGACGACACGAAAGTGGGTGTCCATACTCCAAAGCATCTTGTCGAGCGGATCCTGGCCGGGCCAGAAATGCTCCGCCAGAACGCGTGTTATCACGATCGGGGCTTCATTCGGAACGATTTGCGCCACCGGCATGTACTCGTCCGGTGCGGGCATGCGTCCGGTCAGTAGCCGAAGCCCCATTGCCTTTGCTGCACCGGGACCCGCTACGTAGAAATCGACGACGCCACCGAATTGCTGCCCGGCCGCATCGAGGTGGACACCAGCGATGACGCCGGGCTCTCCGAAAGGTACCGCGCTTACCGTGCTGACCGACTGCACGCCGGGCACCGCGCGCAATCCAGCGACCACGCGCGCGTTGAGGTCGTTCGCCTGCTGTGGTTCGAAGCCCTCGAGCTTGATAGTACCCAGCGCATGTTCATCGACACCGCTCTGCACGTGCATGGCCTGGACGCGGCCAGCAATCAGGAAGCACGCGTTGCATAGCACGGCACACGCCAGTGCAATCTCCCATGCGATGACGATCGTCGCTATGCGGTGCTTGCGCAGTGCGGCGAGAACGGGCTGGATCTGCAGGTTACCCATGTCAAAGCACCTTCAGCTGCAGGGCCGGCTCGACCAGGCTGGCGCGCGCCGCGGGCAACAGGCCCGCGAGCAGGCTCGCTCCCACGGAGATCAGAAACGTAACCACGAACATCGATACGTCGAGATGGACGAAGTCGGCATAGGGAAGCGGCTGTCGACGAACAAGCCAGAGCCCGAGCACGGTAAGGAGAAGGCCGCCGAGTCCACCGAGGACACCGATCACGCCCGCCTCAACCAGGCACTGCGTGAACACGGCGCGGCGAGTCGCACCCATCGCGCGTCGCAAACCGATTTCGCCGCCGCGGCGAAGAAACTTCGCCAGTAGCAAACCAACGACGTTACACAGGCAGATCGCCAGGAAGGCGAAGGCCAGCGACGTCTGCAGCTTGACGTCACTCGGGACGACGCCGTTGAAGTCGAGCCACTCCGTCAGGCTGCGCAGCCGTGTGTTGTCCGTGCGGGTGATCCGCCCGAGCGACTGTTGCTGGGATACGTAGCCATCGAGAAAACGTCGATACGCGTCGACTTTGGCGCTGTCGCCCAGTTGCACCCAGAGGGCGATCCACACGCACTGCGAGGTCTGCAGGTGCCCCGGCGTGATGGGCAGCACCCAGCACGTGAAAGGTTGGAATCCGCCATCGTTGATCTCCAGCGCCGTGGAGAATGGCGTGATCACGCCTTCCGGTTTGTCATAGAAGTTCGCCGTATCGCCACTGGAAAAACGTCCGCCACGCACATCGTAGAAAAGCGGGGAAGGGCGCCATGGAGCGAGTACGCCGACAACGCGCACATCGCTGTTCTTCAGTCGCACTGTCCTGCCGACGCTGTTCTCGCCGCCGAACAGGCGGTCGTTGAGATCGGATGAAATCACGGCGACGCGCGCGTGCGCGGTATCGTCTTCCGGCGTCCAGCTTCGCCCGAAGCGAAAGGGGACGTCGAACATGGGGAAGAAATCCGACGTCGTCGATAGCATCGACAGCATCAGTGGCGGAAGGCGTGTCCCGGGCGCCTGCAGCTTGATGTGGCTGTTGACGACGAGCGCCTGGCGGTCGGCGCGATGTGCGCTCCAAAGATCCGTCGCGGACGGGTAATCCAGCATGTCGTAAGGCTGCCGGCCCTTCGAGTCCGGATTGGCATCGAGTTGTGGATAAAAGACTTGCCCACTGCGCCCGCGCAAGGGGTCGCCCGAGAGCAGGTGCATGATCGTGAGGGTCGTCATGCTGGCGCCGATACCTACCGCGATCGCGAGGATCATCAACGCCGTCAGCACCTTGTTGCGCCTGAGGCTGTGAGCTGCCAGTTCGACGTAGTACCCGATCATTCCGCTGAGCCCCTCCGTGGCGCGACGCTCGTCCCCACGAACTGTCGGCATGGTCAGCATGCCCCGGCCGGAGGGCCGCGACATGTGCATAAGGTCAGGCAGGGCGCAGCCAGCAAAACACGGGCCAAAGTTGCCCCAGAAGAGTTAATACTTATTTCATGTACTGAGTAGTTGACGAATCCCAGGGGCGAGCGGATAATTCTGTACCAGGCGGTTCTCTAATGGGCTGCCCGCCCCGCTCCGGTGTTGGATACCCCTCCCTCCCCCCGCTCCAGCACCGGAGCCCGGCCTTTTCTTCACCTACTGCTCCTTATGCTGTCCCTATCTCGGCCCGCCTCACGGTGTTGGCCGTTTTTCTTGTTGGGACAAGGAAAGACATGGGCCTCGAACTCGGAATGTTGCTGACCCTGATGCTCGGCATGGGGTTCGTCTGCCAGTGGATCGCCTGGCGGGTCCGGTTGCCGGCCATTCTCTTCCTCCTGCTTGCCGGCATCCTGGCCGGGCCCGTCACCGGACTGCTCCACCCGGACAAGGTACTGGGCGATCTGCTTTTCCCCATCGTGTCCTTGGCGGTGGCGGTGATCCTGTTCGAGGGCAGCCTCACCTTGCGTTTCCACGAGCTGAAGGGCATCGGCCACGCGGTGCGTGGACTGGTGACCTATGGCGCGATCCTCGCGTTGCTGATGCTCGCGGGTGCCGCACACTGGATCGGTGGCTTGAGCTGGGAGCTCTCCTTCCTGTTCGGCGCGCTGACGTGCGTGACGGGACCCACCGTGATCGCACCGATGTTGCGCACGGTCCGGCCGAACGCGCGCATCGCGAACGTCTTGCGCTGGGAAGGCATCGTCATCGACCCGATCGGGGCGCTGTTCGCGGTGCTGGTGTACGAAGCGATCGTGTCGCATCGCGAAGGGCATTCCATCCAGGTGTTCCTCGGCACGGTGGCCTGCGGCGCGATCGTCGGGGGCATCGCCGCCTTCGTACTGGGCCGGTTGCTGCGCCGTCACATCATTCCGGAATACCTGCAGAACTACGGCACGCTTGCCGCGGTCCTCGCCGCCTTCAGCCTGTCGAATGCGCTTGCCCATGAATCGGGCTTGCTAGCCGTCACCCTCATGGGTATCGCGCTGGGCAACATGCGCGACGTGCATATGGACGACATCATGGACTTCAAGGAGCACCTGACGACCTTGCTGGTGTCGACGTTGTTCATCCTGCTTGCCGCGCGACTGGACTGGCCACTTCCGGATGGTGCGCTGCTTGCCGGCATCCTCATCTTCGTGGTGGCGCAGCTGTTCATCAGGCCGCTCTCCGTTTTGTTGTCGAGCGTCGGCAGCGCGCTGCCGTGGCGCGAGCGTGCGTTGATCGCCTGGGTCGCGCCGCGTGGGATCGTGGCGGCGTCAGTGTCGGCCTTGTTTGCCATCCGTCTGGAGAAGATCGGCATGGCTGGCGCGGACAGGATGGTTCCCCTCGTGTTCCTGATGATTATCGGCACCGTCGTTTTCCAGAGCGCGACAGCGCGTCCGCTGGCGCGATGGTTGAAGGTCGCAGATCCGGAACCGCGCGGCGTGTTGATCTATGGTTCCGACGTGGTGGCGCTCGAGGTGGCACGCGCGCTCGCGGGGATAGAGGACTTGCGCGTGGTGGTCGCCGACGACGACTGGAATGGCATTCGCGCCGCGCGCATGGCCGGGTTGACGACGTTCTTCGGCAATCCGCAGTCGCAGGCCGCCGATCGCAACCTCGACCTGGCAGGCATTGGGCACCTTCTGGCGATGTCCACGCATCGCGAACTGAACTCACTCGCGAGCGTGCACTACAGGGAGGAGTTCGGGCGCGACAAGGTGTACCGTCTGCGCAATCTCTCGCCGGAGGAAAGTCACGGTCGCGCATCGCTCGCGGGCAGTCTCCTCGCCACGGCGCTGTTCGCCGACGACATGACCCATGCACGTTTCGCCGAGATGCTCCAGGATGGATGGCGGATCAAGTCGACGCGCCTGACCGAGACGTTCGACTGGCCGCATTTCATCGAGCAATACGGCTCGCGCACGGTGCCGCTCTTCGGTGTGGAAGAGAAGGGCGACCTCCGCATCGCCTCCGGCCACCGTGAGCTCGAACCCCGTCCGGGCTGGACCGTGATCGCGCTGGTTCCGGCGGTGCACTGACAGCCTTCCTTGACGTGGGTAGGGTTTCGCCTTGAAAATGCCGGCCGCGCTCGCGTGCGTTGTCATTTCCGCGGGCGTGGTCTCCCCCGGACCAGCCAGCCACGCTCGCCTTCGCGATCCAGCCAGCAAGCCCTCCGTTTACCTCAAGGAAGCTTGCCGTGCGTCCCTTCGATACGTTGTGCCGTCGCGCCATCCCGTTTTGTATCGCTGCGCTCCTCGCCGCGCCGATGGCTCATGCCGTCGATGATGTGGCCGAAAAAGACAAGGATAAAGTCACCGACCTGCAGGGCGTGAAAGTTCGTGCATCGACCGCGACCCAGGCCACCGTGGCCACGAAGACCGACGCACCGCTCATCGAGGTGCCGCAATCGGTGTTCGTGTCGGTCTGCTATGGCGAACTGGGATGTTCGTGGGGCAATCGCCGCACCGCGA